>CANFGA010000204.1 GCA_947446335.1 Oxalobacteraceae bacterium
CCATCGAATCGGCCCACTTGCGATTACTTTCGAGCAAGCACGCCAAGGGGTAGGCGTCTTCTGTCGGCTCTGTCATCAATTCCACTCCACATAACAAGACCGCTGACGGCCTGTTCGGCATTCAGCGGTCGGTCTTGCGCGGGCAACTCACACCCGATTTTTCAACGAAGCTTACTCGAAGAAATCCTTGACCTTGTCTTTCCATGTCTTGCTTTGCGGACTATGCTTGCCGCCGCCTTCATTGGTCGACTTGTCAAAATCGCGCAACATGTCTTTTTGCTTTTCCGTCAGTTTGACCGGCGTCTCGATCAAGACGTGGCAAAACAGATCGCCAGCATAGCCCGAGCGCACACCCTTGATGCCTTTTCCCTTCAAGCGGAAAATCTTGCCGGACTGCGTGCCTTCGGGAATTGTAAACGATGCCTTGCCATTGAGTGTAGGGACTTCGATATCGCCGCCCAACGCCGCCTTGGCAAATGAAATCGGCATTTCGCAGTGCAAGTCATCGCCTTCGCGCTGAAATACTGAATGCGCCTTGATGTGAATTTCCACATACAGATCGCCCGCAGGACCGCCATTGGTGCCAGGTTCGCCATTGCCCGACGAGCGGATGCGCATCCCGTTGTCGATGCCGACCGGAATCTTCACTTCCAGCGTCTTGTTGCGCTTGATGCGCCCTGCGCCAGCACACGGCGTGCAAGGGTCGGTGATGATCTTGCCGGTGCCGTGGCATTTCGGGCAAGTCTGCTGGATGCTGAAGAAACCTTGCTGCATCCGCACTTGGCCGTGGCCGGCGCACGTGGTACAGGTCGATGGCGCAGTGCCCGGCTTGGCGCCGCTGCCGCTGCACGTTTCGCACTTGTCCCAGGACGGCACGCGGATCGTGGTGTCGAAGCCGTGCGCAGCCTGCTCCAGCGTGATTTCAAGGTTGTAGCGCAAGTCGGCGCCGCGATAAACCTGCGGCCCGGCACTGCGGCCGCGACCGCCGCCGCCACCACCGAAGATGTCACCGAAGATGTCGCCGAAGCTGTCGGCAAAGCCGCCGCCACCGCCACCGAAACCACCACCACCGCCACCACCCATGTTGGGATCCACGCCGGCGTGACCATAGCGGTCATACGCTTCGCGCTTTTCCGCATTGGTCAGCATTTCGTAGGCTTCCTTGACTTCCTTGAACTTTTCTTCGGATTCCTTGCTGTCCGGATTGCGATCCGGATGGTATTTCATCGCCAGCTTGCGATAGGATTTCTTGATCTCTTCTTCCGAAGCATTCTTGGCGACACCGAGTGTCTCGTAAAAATCACGCTTTGCCATGTTGTCGGCACCTTGCATTTTTTGCTAAGAAACGGTAAAGCAATAACTTGCGAACAACTTACTGCGATCCGGTCTTATGGTCTGATTAAACGAAAAAGCCGAGTCGAGTACCGTTTTCACGGCTGCTCGGCTCGGCAGGCCTGTCACGGCTGTTTGCCGCGACATGTCACCACTTCATGGCGCTCGACCCTGGAGCTCTGGAGACAATTACTTGCCGTCCTTGACTTCCTTGAACTCGGCATCGACGACATCGTCTTGCTTCGCATTGGGCTCGGCCGCGCCGCCATCGGCGCCGCCGGCTGCAGCTTGCTGCGCCTGCATGTCGGCATACATCTTTTCACCGAGTTTTTGCGACGCGGTCGACAGCGTCGCAATCTTGGCGTCGATCTCGGCCTTGTCGGAGCTTTTCAGCGACGTTTCCAGTTCCGTGATCGCAGCGTCGATCTTTTCTTTTTCGCCCGCTTCGAGCTTGTCGCCGTATTCGGTCAGCGATTTGCGGGTCGAATGGACCAGCGCATCAGCCTGATTGCGCGACTCGGCCAGTTCCTTGAGCTTCTTGTCTTCTTCGGCGTTGACTTCGGCATCCTTGACCATCTTCTGGATTTCCGCCTCGGTCAGACCGGAGTTGGCCTTGATCGTGATCTTGTTTTCCTTGCCGGTTGCCTTGTCCTTGGCGCCCACATGCAAGATGCCGTTGGCGTCGATGTCGAAGGTGACTTCGATCTGCGGCGTGCCGCGCGACGATGGCGGGATGCCTTCGAGGTTGAATTCGCCCAGACCCTTGTTGCCGGCAGCGATTTCGCGCTCGCCCTGGAATACCTTGATCGTCACGGCTGGCTGATTGTCGTCCGCAGTCGAGAAGACCTGGCTGAACTTGGTCGGGATCGTCGTGTTCTTGTGTATCATCTTCGTCATCACGCCACCGAGAGTTTCGATGCCGAGCGACAGAGGGGTAACGTCGAGCAGCAACAGATCCTTGCGTTCGCCCGACAACACCGAGCCCTGGATCGCGGCGCCGACAGCAACCGCTTCATCCGGGTTGACGTCCTTGCGTGGCTCCTTGCCGAAGAATTCCTTCACTTTTTCCTGCACCTTCGGCATGCGCGACATGCCGCCGACCAGAATGATGTCGTCGATATCGGAAACCTTGACGCCGGCATCCTTGATCGCGATACGGCATGGCTCCATCGTCGCATCGATCAACTCTTCGACCAGCGACTCAAGCTTGGCGCGGGTCATCTTCAGTGTCAGATGGACCGGTGCGCCATTGGCCATCGCGATGTACGGCTCATTGATCTCGGTTTGCTGGGCCGACGACAATTCGATCTTCGCGCGCTCGGCCGAAGCCTTGATGCGCTGCAGCGCGATCGGATCTTTTTTCAAGTCCAGACCGTTGATCTTCTTGAATTCGTCGATGATGTAATCGATGATGCGCTGGTCGAAATCTTCGCCGCCGAGGAAGGTATCGCCGTTGGTCGACAGCACTTCAAATTGCTTCTCGCCATCAACGTCGGCAATCTCGATGATCGACACGTCGAACGTGCCGCCACCCAAGTCATAGACGGCAATCTTGCGGTCGCCCTTTTCAGTCTTGTCCAGGCCGAACGCGAGTGCAGCAGCGGTTGGCTCGTTGATGATGCGCTTGACGTCCAGACCGGCGATACGGCCGGCATCCTTGGTCGCTTGACGCTGCGAGTCATTGAAGTAAGCCGGCACCGTGATCACGGCCTCGGTCACTTCTTCGCCGAGGTAGTCTTCGGCAGTTTTTTTCATCTTGCGCAAGACTTCAGCCGAGATTTGCGGCGGCGCCAACTTCTTGTCGCGCACGCCGATCCATGCATCGCCGTTGTCGGCTTTCATGATCTGGAAAGGCATCAGCCCGATGTCTTTCTGTACTTCTTTTTCGTCGAACTTGCGACCGATCAAGCGCTTGACCGCGTACAGCGTGTTCTTCGGATTGGTGACAGCCTGGCGCTTGGCCGGCGCACCAACGAGAATTTCGCCATCTTCCTGATAAGCGATGATCGATGGTGTCGTGCGTGCGCCTTCGGCGTTTTCGATGACCTTGGGTTGGCCATTTTCCATGACCGAAACGCAAGAGTTTGTCGTGCCCAGATCGATACCGATAATTCTGCCCATGATAGTTCCTTTTTTTTAGATTTCAATTGCTATGCATATGTGGGAGCACCGTGCGTTTTCAAGCCGCTCTTGATGCCACACGCTGACTTATTTTGCTTGTGCAGCTGTCACGATGGCCGGGCGCAACAAACGGTCCGCGATCATGTAGCCTTTTTGCAGTACAGAAACAACCGTGTTCGCTTCCTGATCCGCCGGTACCATTGCCACCGCCTGATGCTTCATCGGATCGAGCTTGTCGCCTTGCTTGGGCAAGATTTCCAGCAAGCGGTTGCGCTCGAACGCGGCGGTCAATTGCTTGAGCGTCAGTTCGACGCCTTCCTTGAGCGAATCGACCGCTGGCGCTTCCAGTGCCAGCGCCATTTCAAGGCTGTCCTTGACCGGAACCATCGCCTCGGCAAAACTTTCTACGGCGAACTTGTGTGCCTTGCTGACATCTTCCTGGGCCCGGCGGCGGATGTTTTCGCCGTCGGCCTTGGCGCGCATGAAGGCATCTTGCATTTCAGCAAGACGCGCTTCGGAACTGGCCAATTGCGCTTCCAGTGTCGGCTGCTCGGGAGCAGCGCCGGATGCTTGATCGGCCTGAGGGACAGCTTGATTTTCCTGATCTTGCATTTAAAGGACTCCTACAATCAATATCGGTTTGACATATATTTCTGCTTCACCGCAAGCAAATGGGGCTATATCCACTCTTTTCAAGGGGTATTCCTGCCGAGTCTTGTCAACTTGATCAATTCGTCGCGCCGAGTCGCAAGGCTTCGCTGCGACCGACTTCAGCATCCTTCTTTTGCGCCGCCAGCTGGGCTGGCGACATCATCGTGGGCCAGCCGATGATGTGCTGCTCCGCGATTTCTGCCAATCCGGCGATCCACGCCGGCGAATCATTGAGGCAAGGAATGTAGTGAAATTTCTTGCCGCCAGCGGCCTCGAAATCGTGCCGGGCTTCGATCGAAATCTCTTCCAGCGTTTCCAGGCAATCACTGGTAAAGCCGGGGCAGAGCAAGTCGACGTGTTTCACGCCCTCTTGCGCCAGTTTGATCAAGGTGGGCGCCGTGTAAGGCTGCAGCCATTCGGCCTTGCCGAAGCGCGACTGGAAGGTCACGACATACTGCTCCGGCGTCAGGCGCAGCTTGTTCGCCAGCAAACGCGCCGTCTTCAGGCACTCGCAATGGTAAGGGTCGCCCTGCATCAGGCTGCGCTTGGGCACGCCGTGGAAGCTGATCACCAGTTTTTCAGGCCGGCCCTTGTTTTCCCAGTGCGCCAGCACGCTGTCGCGCAAGGCGTCGATGTAGGCATCATGATCGTGGTAATGCTTGACGAAGCGCAGTTCGGGCACATTGCGCACCTTGGCGTAATGCTGGAACACCGCGTCATAGACCGAACCGGTGGTCGCGCCGGAATACTGCGGATAGGCCGGCAGGATCAAGACCCGGTCGCAGCCATCGGCCTTGAGCCTGGCCAGCACTTCGGGCAGCGATGGCGAGCCGTAGCTCATCGCCATCGCCACCGTGATCGCATCGTGGCCGCGCGCGCCCAAGGCGTCGCGCAACAACATCGCCTGTTGCTGCGTGTGCACCTTCAAGGGCGAACCTTCGCGGGTCCAGATCGATGCATACTTTTTTGCCGACTGACCGGAGCGAAATGGGGCGATGATCAAGTTGAGAATGAACCACCAGATCAGGCGCGGAATCTCGACCACGCGCGGATCGGACAGGAATTGTTTCAGGTAACGCCGCACGGCCGAACTGGTCGGCGCGTCCGGCGTGCCAAGGTTGACCAGCACGACGGCGCTATGGCTGATGGTACCGTGAGTAAAGGGGGGTTCTTTTGAGAATGACATGGGATTTTTGGCGGACGAGGATGGCGGTCATTATAGAGTCATTGTCAGGTCTGGCACAGCGCCATGTTTGGCATCGGGTGCCAGACAAACCGTCATGCTGGCGGCAGCGGCCGACGAGGACAGGTTCGAGCAAACATGAAGCGAGTTTGGTCGAGCCTGTCCCCTGGCAGTTGCCCTGCTAGCTTCCCTGGCACCTGGAATTACAAAGCCAGCAATTCGCGCGCATGCTTGCGCGTGGTGGCGGTGATTTCCAGCCCGCCCAGCATGCGCGCCACTTCTTCCACCCGCGCCTTCGGATCGAGCACATCGATGCGCGACGCGGTCTTGCCGCTGCCCAGCGTGTGCTTGCTGACCTGAAAATGCGCGCCCGCCTGGCTCGCCACTTGCGGCAAGTGCGTCACGCACAAGACCTGGCGCTGCTGGCCGAGGCGCTTGAGCAAGCGCCCGACCACTTCGGCCACGCCGCCGCCGATGCCGCTGTCGACTTCATCGAAGATGAGCGTGGGCGTGGTCGTCGCATTGGACGTGATGACCGAGATGGCGAGCGCGATGCGCGCCAGTTCGCCGCCCGATGCGACCTTGGCCAGCGGCCGCAGCGCGGTGCCGGCATGCCCTGCGACCTGGAATTCGACTTGCTCCAGACCCGAACTGGACGGCTCGCACGGATGCAGCGCGACATGAAAACTGCCGCCCGTCATGTTCAACTCTTGCATCGCCAGCGTCACGGCGGCGCTCAGCTTGCCAGCTGCCAGCGCCCGCGTGGCTGACAACGTCGCGCA
>CANFGA010000205.1 GCA_947446335.1 Oxalobacteraceae bacterium
ACGACACGGTCCCTTTGATCATGCGCCGGATGCAAGTGCGGCAACTGCCGTTGCGGCATGAACTGGGCCAGGCCAGCCCGGCGGCCTCGGCCGTCGCCAGCAGCGCCGCATCGGCGCTCGCCGCGAAACTGGTCGGTCCATCGGTGACAAGGAAGGTAGGCGTCATCGGTGGAAGTCTCGTGATCGGGAATTCGATTTTATCAGCTCGGTGACCAGCAGCTATTGTCGGGCAACCCGGCCCGGAACCGCGCTGAGCACCGATGCCATCACGATGCAGGCGATCGCCGACCATTGCAGGGTCGTCAAATGCTCGTTCAAGAAGACCATGCCGACCACCGCGCTGACAGCCGGCGCCGCGCTGCTGAGGATGCCAAAGACCCCTTGCGGCAAGCGCCGCAGCGCAGAAATTTCGAACGTATAGGGCAGTGCGCTCGACAAGATCGCGATCAGGACGCCGGTCAGCATGATGGCGGGCGTGAGCAACGCTGCGCCGGCGTAAGCGATCCCCAGCGGCACCGTGAACAGTGCCGCCACCAGCATGCCCCAGGCCACGGCTTGCCCGCCCTGCAGCGTTGCTGCGCGTTTGCCGAACACGATGTACAGCGCCCAGCAAATGGCAGCGCCGAATGCATAGAAAATGCCGACCGGGTCGAGGCGCGCCGTGCCTGCTCCGAGCGGTAACAGCAAAAACAAGCCCAGCACCGCACTGGAAACGGCGATGAAATCGCGCGGCCGGCGCGACGACCACAGGGCGACGGCCAGCGGGCCGGTGACCTCGATTGCGACTGCAATGCCGATCGGGATCAGGTTGAAGGCGCGATAAATCAGCAAATTCATCAAGCCCAGCACGGTGCCGTAGATGACGATGTTGATGCCGTCTTGCCGGTTGATCTTGCTGCGCCAGGGCCGGAAGATGGCCAGCAGCAGCAGCGCCGAAAAGCCGACCCGATAGGCGGTGATGCCTTCGACCCCGATCAAGGGAAACAAGCCTTTTGCGGCAGCGGCGCCCAGATTGACCGAAATCTGGCCCGCCAGCAGCGCCAGCGACGGCAGCAGAAAACTGTCATGCTTGAACGGAGTGTCGATGGAATTTTTCATGATGGCATTATCTTAATCGATGCGGATAAAAAAAAGGCGCCATCGACATTCCATCCAAGCACAAGCCGTCTCGATAGAGCGCACCCGCGCACTGCACCAGTTGCGTGCGCACTCTTGCAGTGCGCGCAGACTCACCGCATTGGTGAATCAGGCGCGCTGCGACTAGCCATCGATGACCACACTTTCCCCTGTGCCGCGCCGACTTCAAGAAAATGGCATGGCAATTGCTTTACTGTTGTTGCGCCTTGGTAATTTCAAGCGCAGCGCGCCGGCATCGAATTCATCCCTCCGTGTAAAAAATCCCCCTGCTTGCCGTATTTGAAGCGTCACCATCTTATGAAAGCATCGCCATGACATGTCATAAACCGAGTGCGTTCACGCTGGCTATTCCACGCACGCCGGGCTTGTCGTTGAAACCCCGTTGAAAGCATGCTCATGACACCAGTAAACTGTTTCGTTCCCTATCCCAAAGCCGCGCTCGCGAGCGCGCCATCGGGTCCGCTGTCGGGTTTGCGCTTCGCGGTCAAGGATATCTTCGATGTCGCAGGCTATCCGACCGGCTGCGGCAATCCGCACATGCTGGCGCTGTCGGGCATCAAGACCGCGTCGGCGAACTCGGTCACCTTGCTCGCGCACGCCGGCGCCAGCTTTGTCGGCAAGACCCATACCGATGAACTGGCCTTTTCGATGAATGGCAAGAATGCCCATTTCGGCACGCCGCGCAACGGCGGCGCAGCACAGCGCATTCCGGGCGGTTCCAGTTCCGGCTCGGCCTCGGCGGTATCGAACCGCCTGGCCGACATCGCGCTCGGCACCGATACTGGCGGCTCGGTGCGCGCACCGGCGAGCCACTGCGGGCTGATCGGCTTGCGGCCCACGCACGGGCGGGTCAGCCTGCAAGGAGCGATGGATCTGGCGCCCGATTTCGATACCTGCGGCTGGTTTGCGCGCGACATCGACAGCTTCGCGCGCGCTGGCGCCGTGCTGCTGGGTACAGATACCTGCGCGCTGCCCGATGGACCCGAAGTGCTGGTGGCGGCCGACGTGCTGGACTTGCTGGAACCGAGGGTGCAAACCGTGTTTGCACAAACGCTGCAGCGCCTGGCTTTGGTGCTGGGCACGCCAAAGCCGGTCCATGCGGCAACCCCGTCGTTCGATGCGCTGTACTGGGCCTTTCGCCACATCCAGGGTTATCAGGCCTGGCAATGCCACGGCGAGCGGATCGTGCGTCACGGCTTGCAACTGGGCCATGGCGTACACGAGCGCTTCGCATGGTCAGCCACGATCAGCGCGCAGCAAATGGAACAGCACGCGGCGGTGCGCGATCGCTTTTGCGCCGACTTTACCGCGCTGCTGGGATCGAACAAGGTGCTGGTGCTGCCGACGATGCCCGACATCGCGCCGCTGCTGACGGAAGAGGAGACAGCGCTGGAAGACTACCGCAACCAGGCGATACGGCTGCTGTGCCTGGCAGGCTTGTCGGGCTGTCCGCAGATCTCTCTGCCGTTGATGACACTGGGCGGTGCGCCGCTCGGCTTTTCGATCATCGGCCCGCATGGCAGCGACCAAGCCTTGATCCGTCTGGCGGCAAAACTGCTGTGATCGATGACACCCAACCCCGGCTGATCATCGCCCAGCCGCTGACGCAGCACGGCTTTGCCCCGTACGGCGAGCTCGTTTCTGCAGAGGCATCAAGCAGCACCGGCATCAATGGCGGCACCGCGCAGCGCATCGAGCAAGCGATGGATCTGGCGGGACACGGCGGCACCGCCTGCATGGCGCTGTTTCGCACCCAGGGCCATGCCGCACCGCTTCGACTATCGGCCTTTGAGCGCCATTGCCTGGGCAGCCAGACATTCGTGCCGCTGGGGCAAAGCCGCTGTCTGGCCGTGGTCACCAGCGGCGCGCATGCCCCCGATGAAGAACGGATCGAAGCTTTCATCGTCGAACCCGGCCAGGGCATCACGTTGCGGCGCGGTGTCTGGCACCATCCCTTGCTGACCCAGGATGCCGCCGATGTGCTGGTGATCGAACGCCACGCAGCAGCCATCGATTGCGAGGTCGTGGCCATCACCGGCCACTTCATCGTCACCTTGCCGCCAGCCCGGGAGCGATGATGCTGGCGTGAATCCGCTCCGGATGCACGCCAGAAAGCAGATTATTTCCAGCATCTCCAGCGCTTGGTTTACAATCGTAATCATTCTTATCGGCAACAACAGCACTGTTCTACACACAGCGTGTTGCAAAAAAGAAAATTAAAATCCTTCACTTGCAACAAGTGAAACAGCGCAATGCCTTGCATCTTGTCGCGCCGTTCTGCCCGATACAAGCGCAGAATAGCCTGCACGAAGCGAGACAATGACTGGTTTTACTATTTTCAGGACTCACATGCTCAAACTTTCATCCATTTTTTACCATTGGCGCGTCGGCGCCAAGATCACGTTTTTCACCTTCATATTGACCGGCATCATCCTCGCCGCACTGCTGACGACGATCAGTTACACGACCTCATCAATGCTGGAACAGCGCGCCGAGGAAAATACGGCCGATGATCTGATCAAGGTAAAAACGACGGTCGAAATATTCAACCGCGTCGTCACCAGCGAGGCGACCAGTTTTGCCCGCGTGCTCGCGGGCACGTTCGAGGGCAAGTTTTCGCTCGATCCTCAGGTGCTGATCGACGTGGCAGGAAAACCGGTGCCGACATTGAAGAACGGGGATACGCCGCTGAACATGGATTTCACCACTGTCGACCGCTTCACCGCACAGACCGGTGCGACGGCGACCGTGTTTGCCGCCAGCGGCGACGATTTCATCCGTGTGTCGACTTCGGTCAAGAAAGAAAATGGCGAACGTGCGATCGGTACCGCGCTCGACCGTAGACATGCAGGCTATGCGCTGCTGCGCGGCGGCCAGGCCTACATCGGCCTCGCTACCCTGTTTGGCAAGCAATACATCACCCACTACGATCCGATCAAGGACGATGCCGGACAGGTGATCGGCGTGCTCTACGTGGGCGTCGACATCAGCAAAGATATTGTGCAGCTCAAGGAAAAGATCAAGGAAATCAAGGTCGAGAAAACCGGTTACTTTTACGTGCTCGATGCTGCGCCCGGAAAGAATCTGGGCACCTTGCTGATCCATCCGGATCAGGAAGGCACCAACTTGCTCGAGCGCAAGGATGCCGACGGCCATGAATACATCAAGGAAATGCTGGAAAAGAAAAATGGCACGCTGCACTATCTGTGGGCCAGCGCTGCCGGCGAGGCGCCGCGCGAAAAAACCGTCAGCTACACCTATTTCAAGGAATGGGACTGGTTGATTGCCGGCGGCACGTACATGGATGAAATCACGGCCGAGGCCGACAGCCTGCGCAACCGCAGCATCGTGTTTGGCTTGATCGCCATCGTCATTTTTTCAGCGCTGCTGTTCTGGCTGGTGCATGTCAACGTCACGCTGCCGCTGCGCCGCGCGCAGCAAGCGGCCAGCCAGATTGCCGGCGGCGATCTGACGGTCAATGTGGCCATGACCAGCAACGATGAAATAGGCATGCTGATCGCAGCGATGAATGGCATCAGCGCCAGCCTGTCAAAGATCGTTGGCGAAGTGCGGCACGGCACCGACACCATCACCCATGCCTCGGGCGAGATCGCCAGCGGCAACCTCGACCTGTCGTCGCGTACCGAAGAACAGGCCAGCGCACTGGAAGAGACCGCTTCCTCGATGGAAGAGTTGACTGTCACAGTGAAACAAAATGCCGATAATGCGCGCCAGGCCAGCACGCTGGCGCAAGCGGCGTCAGGCATCGCCGTCAAGGGCGGCGCAGCCATGTCGCAAGTGATCGCCACCATGGGCACCATCGATGCCTCGTCGAAGAAAATCGTCGACATCATCAGCGTCATCGATGGCATCGCGTTCCAGACCAATATCCTGGCCCTGAATGCGGCGGTCGAAGCGGCCAGAGCCGGCGAGCAGGGGCGCGGTTTTGCGGTGGTGGCGACCGAAGTGCGCAATCTGGCGCAACGCTCGGCGGCGGCGGCCAAGGAAATCAAGGGCTTGATCGACGATTCGGTTGCGCAAGTGGGCATCGGCGCCAAGCTGGTGCAGCAAGCCGGTGTCACGATGGACGAAGTGGTAGCCAGCGTCACCCAGGTCAGCGGCATCATCGGCGACATCAGCGCCGCCAGCGATCAGCAAACTTCGGGCATCGAGCAAGTCAATCAAGCCATCATGCAGATGGATGACGTGACCCAGCAAAATGCCGCACTGGTCGAACAGGCCGCCGCTGCGGCGCAAAGCATGCAAGAACAGGCGCAGCGCCTGTCCGGGCTGGTGGGCGTGTTCACGCTGGCGGAGGCCTCATCCAAGGCCATCCGTTAGGGCGCCAGGTCGAAGGTGCCACCGACGCTGGCCACTATCGAACCGATCACCTGATGCACGACTAGTCAAAAGCCCAGATCATGTGCGCATCGAGATGCAGGCGCGCATGCGCTGCGAGCGCATCGATCTGGGCTGATTCGGCCGCCAGCGCGGCGTCCAGCGCCAGGCGGCGCGTGTTCAACGCATCCGACAGCGTGGCCTCGCCCAGCCGGTACGCCGACATCATCGTCGTCGCCTGCTGCGCGCTCTGGAGCCGTATCTGCTGCATCGTTTGCCAGATCGCATGGCTGCGCTCACCGTCGCTGATGACCCGCGCCGCACCCGACATGACCTTGATGCGCGCCAGCGCCAGCCGCTCTTGCGCCAGATTCGATTTCAATGCGGCGCTGTTGCTGTCGGCGCTGCGCGCGGCGCCCGGCAACGGGATCGACAAACTGATGCCGAAGATGCGCTCCTGGCCACCTCGCTCGCGGCCGGCCCGAAATCCGATCGTCGGATCCGGCATCTTGTCGCTGGCAATCCTGCTGGCCTGCAACGCGACCAGATCGGCGTCGGCTTGCGCCAGTTCCAGCTCATGGTTGTC
>CANFGA010000206.1 GCA_947446335.1 Oxalobacteraceae bacterium
ATGGGGACAAATTGCACGCCCTGGCTGCGCATCTGGGCCACGGTGGCAAAAATGTCGCAGCAAGCGAACGCGATGTGGTGCACGCTGCCGCTGCCGATCGCTTCGATCACCCTGGCGGTGCGCGTCATTTGACTCGACGACACATTGAGCACGAAACGCACGCTGCGCTCGGCATTGGCCAGGCCGCAACTGCGGATCAAGCCGAAAGGATCGGCCAGTTCCAGGCTATCGCCGGGTTCAAAACCGAGCACCGAACGACAGAACAGCACCCAGGTATCGAGTTCATCGGTGGCAAGGCCGAGCGCTACATGATCGATCGCGATCAATCCGGCGCCCATGTCAACATCAATCTCGACATCAATCCCGGCCGCTTCCTGCGCGAAGTCCACTTCATAAAATACCGTCGCATCCACATTGGCCGGCAAGAAATGGATCGCCATGCCGCCCGGCGCGCATATGGTGGGGATATCGTGTTCGTCAAGGCCGCGAATGCCGTGCACGCGCACCGATTGCAGACTCGTTGCGCGCAAGGCGGCCTGCTCCGGATCGTCGGATACCAGGCCGATCGCACACACCGACGGCCCGTGGCTGGCGAAGCGGGCGCTGGCGAAAGAGTCGGGCTCGCAATTGAGCACCAGATGAATGGCGCCGTGCCGGTACAGCGCGACCTGCTTCGATCGATGCGTGCCGACGCGCTGGAATCCCATCTTCTCGAAAAACAAAGCCAGCGTTGCCGCCGACGCTGCATCGACAGCGAATTCGAGGAAGGCGATGCCAACCGAGCGCGGTGCGCAAGACGGATGGAACAGGTCGATGCGCTGCAGCGCGCTGCTGGCCTGGTCGCCTGAGATCTGCGTTTGAGCGCGTTGCTGCAAACGGTTGCGGACCTGGTTTTCAAGATACAGCAGCGAGCGCATCGCGTCTGTGGCGGTGCGCCGCACCGGCGCTGCGCGCAGCACATCGTTGAAGATTTCCAGCGACAGCGGACCTTTGTACCCGGACAACAGCACCTGCTCGAGGAAGTTGTCGACATCGAGCTGACCTTGGCCCGGAAAACAGCGGAAATGGCGCGCCCATTGCAGCACATCCATCGCCAGGCGCGGCGCATCGGCCATTTGCAAGAAGAAGATCTTGTCGCCGGGCAATTGCGCGATGCCGGCCGGATCGTCGTTCAGCGCCAGCGTATGAAAGCTGTCCAGGATCAGGCCGAGTTGCGGATGAGCGGCGCGTTCGACGATGGCCCAGGCTTGCCCATACAGCTTGACATGCTTGCCCCAGGCCAACGCTTCATAGCCGATGCGCATGTTGCGCTGCGCGGCCAGATCGGCCAGTTGATGCAATTGATCGGCGGCCAGTTCGAGGCCCGCTTGCGCTTGCGGCGCCGTGTTTGAACACACCAGCACCGTGGAGGCGCCCAATTGCTCCATCACGTCAAACTTGCGCTCGGCGCGCTCGAGGGCGCGCCGGAACAACGCGTCCGGCATGCCCTCGATGTCGCGCAGTGGCTGGTACAGGTCGATGCTCAAACCGAGATCAACGCACATCGCGCGCAACTCGATCGCCGGGCCCTTGAAGTTGATGAAATCGTTCTCGAACAGTTCGATGCCGTCGAAGCCGGCTGCGGAAATTGCTTCCAGCTTCTGGCGCAGCGTGCCGCTCATCGATACCGTGGCAATGGACCGGTGCATGTTCATTCTCCCTTGTGCATTCTTGATAGCGTTGAAGTATAGGTAGCCAGGACGGCTGGAAATGCGCTGAAAATCCGATATTTGGCGCTGATCGCACATGCGGCGCGATCAGCGCACAAAAATTCGGTTTTCTGGTCAGGCCGATATGTGCTTCGATATCCACAGCACGCCGCTGAGCGTGAAAAAAGAAGCGATCGTCGTCACCAGCAGCGCCGTCGCAGCGAAATCTTCTTCTCCATAAACTTGCGCCAGGATAGGATAGATGCTCATCATCGGCATTGCAGCCATCAACACCGCAGCCATGCGCAGTTCAGCACCGAGCGCAGGAAAACCCAGCAGCGGCAATGCCAGCACGGCCAGCAGCACGGCCAAAGGATGGAGCACCAGTTTGCCGATCGCGATCGGCACGACCTGTCGCCCCATCGCGCGCAGCGGCAAGCCGACCAGCGCGCCGCCGATGACGAACAATGACAGCGCCCCGCTCGCCATCGCGAACAGATTGACGGTGCGCGCGAGCGGCGCCGGCACCGTCCAACCCAGCACTGACACGGCAAGGCCTGCCAGCAAGCCGATGATCATCGGATTTTTGGCCAGGCGCGCGAGCGACTGGGCAAGCACCCGATGCCAACGTCCGGCGCCGGCGTGTCCACGCTCGGCCAGCGCCAGCAGCAGAGGGATGACGATGACGTTTTCGACGATCATGTTCAAGGCCAGCACCACGCCGGCGACCGGTGCCAGTGTCAAGAGCAGGATCGGATACCCGACGAAGCCGCTGTTCGAACAAGACATCCCCATCGCATGCACCGCGCTGCTGCTCGCGCTCATCCCTTTGAAACGGCGGCAGCGGAGATAGCCCACGGCCAGCACGAGCAAGGAACCGAACAGGTAAACGGCCAGGTAACCGAGATTGAGAATCTCGCTGATACGGCGCTGGGCCAAGGCATTGAACAACAACGCCGGCAACGCAAGATTGATGACGAACTTGCCGAACACGCGCATGTCGGCCTTGGCGAACAAGCCCATTCTGGTCGTGACATAGCCCAGACAGATCGTGATATAGATCGGCAGCGTGATGGCAAGGATATCGAGCATGGATTAATTCACAGTGTCAATTCATGAGCTTGAAGTACAAGGTTAAAGTACAAGGTTGAAGTACTAGCGTGATGAATCAGCTTAACATCCAGCCGATCGAGTGCCTGTCATTGACGGGCCTTGGCTGCGGACACTGCAGCGCGCAAGGCCAGCAAATAGCTGTCGACACCAAAGCCGCAGATCTGGCCTGTGACGATCTCGGCAAACACGGAAACATGGCGAAACGGTTCGCGCGCGTGGATGTTCGACATGTGCAATTCGACTACAGGCACGGTCAAGATCGCCAGCGCATCGCGGATGCCGTAACTGTAGTGGGTCCACGCGCCAGCGTTGAGCAGCACCGCATCCATGCCCTCCGTGTAACCCTGATGGATGCGTTCGCACATCGCGCCTTCGCAATTGGTCTGAAAGCTTGTGACCTCGACGCCCAGTTCAACGCCCAGCGCTTGCAACTGCGCATCGATCTCGGCCAGCGTGATCGTGCCGTACTGGGCCGGGTCGCGCTTGCCGAACATGTTGTGATTGATGCCGTGGAGCATGAGGATTTTCATGGAGCTCTTTCTTTTTTGCGTCATGGACGCGTGCGCGTCCATCCGCTGTACTCATTGGAGGACGCCAGAAGGACGCCAGGAATGCAATGCTGCCGCCAACTTGTTTGGCGGCAGCATTGCGTGACAGAGCGATCAGAAGCGATGCAGAATGCCCAATTGCACGCCAGTCAAGCTCTTGCCATTGACATCGGCGCCGGCCAGGTTGGCCGATGGACCAGCCGAACTGCTGAAACGAAATCCCGCATTCGTGTCGTTTTTCATGTAGCTCACGAAGCTATACAAGGTAGTGCGCTTGGACAAGTCGTAATAGGCGCCCACGTTGCCGCCGCGTGCACCGGCGTCGCCACTTGTGGTGTCGTCGATGACGCCATACAAGGCGCCGACGCGCAATTGCGTGTTGATCCGATAGTCGGCCGACAATTGATAGATATTGTAAAAGCGCCCGGCGTTCAAATCGGTGCCGGCGAAATAATTGTTCGGGCTGCCGACGTTGCTCAGGATGGTCGACGCATTGCGGCCATTGGCGCCCGCAGTCGAATTGTTGCTGCGTACCATCGCTGCATACAAGGTGCCGGCTTCATATTTGTAATTGGCATACACATTGTGATAAACGATCTTTTCACGCACGGTCGCGGTCAGGTCGTTCGGACTGGCCGACAATCCGGCGTAACCGGCGCGATACGGCCCGTTCGTGTAATCGACGCCAAACTGGTAGATCGCCGAATTCTGGTTCTTCGCGCCGCTCGCCGCCAGGCTGTTTTCAGGCAAGGCATAGTGCAGATCGACCTGGAAGCCGGACAGGCGCGGCGTCTTGTACGAAATGTCATTGTCATAACGCGATGGCACGCCGAAGCTGTTGATGATCGAGCCGAACGTGGTGCGCTCCGTGTAGTCGATGGCGCCACCAATATAAAAGATCGATGTATTCTGGCGTCCCACGCGGAACTCGCCGACCGGCGTGTTGATGCCGACCCAAGCCTGGCGGTCGAACAGACGGCCGCCGTCGGCCTGGGTGCCGGTGTCGGCATTGGCGCCCAGTTCCAGATTGAATTTGGCTTGATAGCCGTTGCCCAATTCTTCGACGCCACGGAAACCGAGGCGGCTGCGCAAGATGGCGCCATCGTTCAAGCCTGTGATGTGCTCGCCGCTGCTGCTGCGGATGTAGCCCAGGTATTGGTCGAGCGAGCCGTACATCGTGACGTTGGACTGGGCCTGGACGGAAGCGGCGCAAGCGGCCAAGGTGCAAGCAGCGATCAATTGTTTTTTCATGACTATCCCCATAGATTTTTATGATGCGAACGTGCAAGGTGATGCAGCATGAACGCGTTTCCCCTCGAAGCGATGCCGGAGCGAGGGGGCTCCTTGATCAATCGGTGCAACGACAGCGCAGCGCTGTTTTCAACATCATTTCAGGCTGATTTCAATATCAAACCGGCGCCACCTGCTTGGCCGCCGCATTGCCCAGGAACAAGCGCTCGATGTGCGGATCGTTGAGCAATTCGCCAGCGGCAGCGTGCAGAGCGCAAAAGCCCGATTCGAGCGCAATCGCATCGTCCGAGATCTTCAATGCGCTCTTCACGTTTTGCTCGACCATCAGCACCGTGGTGCCTTGATCGGCCAGTTTGCGCAGCAGCTTGAAAACATCGGCCACGACCATCGGTGACAAGCCGATCGACGGTTCGTCGATCAACAGCACTTTCGGGCGCAGCAACAAGGCACGGCCGATTTCGAGCTGCTTTTGTTCGCCGCCCGACAGCGCGCCGGCCGGCGAATGCATCCGTTCCCTCACGCGCGGGAAGAATTCGAGCACTTCCGGTATCCGTTCATGGGTTTTTTTCATCCCGATCGTGATGCCGCCCAGTTCCAGGTTTTGCCACGCCGTCAACTGGCCAAACAGGTTGCGCCCCTGCGGCACGAAACCGATGCCCTGGTCCAGCAACTGGCGCGAAGTGGCACCGGTGATATCGACGCCGTCGAGCAGTATCTTGCCCTGGCGCACTTTCAGCAAGCCGAACAGCGTTTTCAGCACCGTCGACTTGCCCGCCCCGTTCGGTCCCAGCAGCAAGGTGATCGCCCCTTTTTTTGCCTTGAACGAGAGATCGTTCAAGATCATGAAGTCCTTGTAGCCGGCCCGCACGCCATCGAATTCGATTGCAATGTCGCTCATGTCAATTCCCCAGATAGGCGTCGAGCACCTGTTTGTTGGCGCGGATTTCGCTTGGTGTGCCGATCGCCATCACCGTGCCTTCGACCATGACCATCACCCGGTGGCACAGGTCCATGACAAAATCCATGTTGTGTTCGATCACGACGAAGGATCCGCCGCGAGTCTGGTTCAATTCCTTGAGCAAGGTCGCGATGCCGCCGACCAGGGTCGGATTGACGCCGGCACAGGGTTCATCGAGCAGCACCAGATCGGGTTCGCTCATGAATGCCATCGCGATGTCGACCAGCTTTTGCTGGCCGTAGCTGAGCGCACCGGCGGGCTTGTCGGCCACATGACTGATCCGAAATTGCTCCAGCAATTGATCGGCCTTGGCGCCCAACCCCGAGTCGCCCGGGCTGAACAAGCGGCTGAACATCGTGCCCTGGTGTTCCTGGGCGGCGACGATCAGGTTGTCGCGCACGCTCATCTGGCCAAACACTTGCAGCGTCTGGAAGGTGCGTCCGACCCCGCGCTGGCTCAGTTGCATCGGATTCAAGCCCGAGATATCCTGAC
>CANFGA010000207.1 GCA_947446335.1 Oxalobacteraceae bacterium
GCGCCGCAGCAAGGCGCGTATGCGCGCCAGCAATTCATCGAGATCGTAGGGTTTCAGCACATAATCGTCGGCGCCGGCGTCGAGCCCGGCGATGCGTTCCTCGACGGCATCGCGCGCGGTGGCGACCAGCACCGGCGTGTTTTCCTTGCGCAAGCGCATCGAGCGCAACACTTCCAGGCCATCCTTGCGCGGCAGCCCCAGGTCCAGCAAGACCAGATCATAGGTTTGCGTCTGCAGCGCCGTATCGGCCATGTCGCCATCCTTGACCCAATCGACGGCGTAGCGCTCGGCGCGCAGCAAATCGAGCACCACTTCACCGATCATCGTATCGTCTTCCACCAACAAAAGTCGCATTGCGTTTCCTGTCTCAGTTTGCGGTACTGCCATCCATGCATCAACCCGGCATCAACCCAACCGCACCGGGATGAAGATCCTGTCGTTGCCGCGCAAGACCAGCAAGGCGACCGATTTGTTGGATTTGGCCAGCAGCTCGCGCACTTGAGCCAGGCTGCCGACCGGGTTGCCGTTGATCGCCAATAATACATCGCCGCGCTGCACCCCGGCATAGGCGGCCGCGCCGTCGGCGTCTTCCACCAACAGGCCCGAGCGCACCCCCGATCTGCGCTGCTCGGCCTCTTGCAATGGTCGCAGCGCCAGGCCCAGCTTCAGCTTGCCGGCCGGGGCCGCGTCACGATTGGCGCCTTGCACCGGATCGGAGGCGTCGCCCAGCGTGGCCACCAGGGCCATCATTTTACCGTTGCGCCACAAGTCGAGCGTGATTTTATCGCCAGGCGCAGCGCCGCCCACTTGGGCCGGCAAATCGCCCGATCCGATGATCGCCTTGCCATTCATGCTGCGCACCACGTCCCCGGCTTGCAAGCCAGCCTTGTCGGCCGGGCCACCGGGCTCGACATTGGCCACCAGAGCGCCTTCGGGCGAGGCCAGCTTGAACGAATCGGCGAAACTCTGATTCACTTCCTGTACCGTCACGCCCAGCTTGGCGTGCGCCACAGTACCGGTCGCGACGATCTGACGCCGCACATTGTTGGCGACATCGATCGGTATCGCAAACGACAGTCCCTGGTAGCCGCCGGTCTGGCTGAAGATCTGGGAATTGACGCCGATGACCTCGCCGCGGGCATTGAACAAGGGACCGCCGGAGTTGCCGGGATTGATCGCGACATCGGTCTGGATGAAGGGCACGTTGCTGTCGTCGGGCAGCGAGCGGCCCTTGGCGCTGACCACGCCGGCGGTCACGGTGCTGTCGAAGCCGAAGGGCGATCCGATCGCCAGCACCCATTCGCCCACTCGCAGCGTATCCTTGGCCGCCAGCGCCACCAGCGGCAAGTTCTGCGCTTCGATCTTCAGGATCGCGATGTCGGTTTTCGGATCCGAACCGAGCACCTTGGCGCGGAACTCGCGCCGGTCGGTCAGCTTGACCATCACTTCGCTGGCACCGCGCACCACGTGGGCATTGGTCATGATGACGCCGTCGGCGCTGACGATGAAGCCGGAGCCATGGCCACGCACCGGGACTTCGCGCGCGCTGGAGCGTCCCTGCGGATTCTGGAAGCGGCGAAAGAACTCGAACAATGGGTCGTCGGCAGAGGCTGCATCATCGCCCTGCCCCTGAGAGTCATAGCCGACCCTGGTGCTGCCGGTGACGCTGATGTTGACCACGGCCGGGCCATTGCGCGCAGCGATATCGCTGAAATCAGGCAAGGCGATCGCCCCCTTGGCCGGCAGCGGCGTGTTGCTGGCCAGCGCCAGCGTGAGCGCAGCGGCGATCTCGGCGCGCTGCTGTTGCAAGGCATAGGCGCCGGCGGCAGCGAGCACGCCGACGGCCAGCAGCGCCAGCGCGAGGCGCCGCAAAGTGACCAAGCCGGGTTGAGTTTGAGCTTGCATACAGCACTCCTGATTCAGAGATGATCGATGCCTGAACTATGCTACAGGAGACTTAGACGCCGCTTAAATAGTGTATGCTGAGCGCATGGAAAACGACACCGACATCACTCTTTGCGGCCCCTTCAAGGCCACCGACGGCTCCGGCCGTGCCCACGACATCAAGGCCATCCGCATTTTCGACGAAGGCTATGGCGTCATCGATGTCTACATCGACTTTGCCGCCCCGGTCGACCCCAAGGCGTACAAGGATCAAGCCTTGATAAGCGAGATCATGACCCGTTTGCACAGCTTGGGCTACGTCGGACCCGACTTCGGCCACGGCGACCTGGGTCTGCAAGACAAGAAATTGATCGTGCTCGAAGCGCCTGAAGAATTCAATGCGTTCGCCGCCAGCAAAGGCTGGAAAAACCTGGCCGAGGAATTCGACGACGACGAGTGACGGCTGAAGGCCGGATCAAGGCTCGATCGGCAAGCGCTGCTGCAGCGCAAAAAAGTCCAGCATCATCTTGCTGGCATCCGGCCCTGCCTTCGCATTGAACGGCAAGGTCGCGTCGCCACCACTCCACGCATGATCCAACTGTTCGATCCGGGTCACCCGCAGCAGCAGTTCGCCAACCGGTTTCGAACCCGACCCAACATGATAATCGCTGGTCGCGTAGCCATTGGCTGGCTTGCGGCTGCCCGCGACGCTCGCCGGCGTGACTTGGGTTGACGACGGCATGTCGCTTGCCATTCGGTTCAACTGCAAGCCCTGCTCGAGCAACTGACGTTGATTGATCGGATCGACGACCTTGTCTTGCATGCCCTGGATCAATATCTTCGGCATGGCTGGAAAACCAGGTTGACGCTTGAGGATCTCGGCGACCGCGCCCGCGCTGCCAGCCGGATCGCCATGCTGCATCAAGTCGAGTGCGCCCAGCGTGCTGTGACCGCCACCGAAGACCGGCCCCGAATACAGCCCCACCGCAGCGATCAATTCAGGATGATTGAGCGCGACGATGTCGGCCATCGCGGCGCCAGCCGAGACGCCGGCGATGTAAATGCGCGAGCGATCGAAACCATGCTTTTCAATCACGTGCGAGATGATGCCGACGATCGTGGCGACATCGCCGCCGCCCTGCTGGGTGGCCTTGTCGTACCATTTCCAGCAGCGATGCATATGTGAGGTCAGCGATTGCTGCGGGTACAGCACGGCGTAGCCTTTTTGCTCGGCCAGACGGTTCATCCCGGTGCCTTGGGCGAACTGGGTCGCACTCTGGCCGCAGCCGTGCAGCATCACGATCAAGGGCAAGCTGCTGGCCGAAGCTGCCACCTTGTCGGGCAAATACAGCCAATAGCTCATCGGATGCGTCATCGGATGCACTGCCAACGCGCCCAGCTGTGGCCCGCCCGCATAATGATCGGTTAGCCATTTTCCTGGCAGCGCGGCGTTCCTGGATCTTGTCCGCGTTGCCGGCTTGGCCTGCGCCTTCAGAGCGACCTTGACCTTGACTAGTGACTTCAGCCCGGTCTTGACCTTGAGCGGAGACTTCAATCCAGTCTTCGGCTTGGCTCTCGCTTTCAGTGTGTTTTTACGGACAGTCCTGACGGCAAGCACCGGCCCGGACTTGGCAACAGGCTGGCCCAGCAAAGGGCTGAACAGATTGTTGATGGTACGGCGCTGCGCCTTGCCCACGCGCGCCAGGCTACGCAGCCATAGCGTTGCGACACTCACCGTGCAAGTCTCAGGCATGATGTGCCAGGTTCAACAGGGGAACGATGCCGCTGGCAATGCGCGCGATTGCGGCTGCCGCTTGGGCCTGGCGCCTGCAAATAAATAGCACTAAAAATCATAAGTGACCTCCATGTTATGCCCAGCATAACCGTGGCGCGCCACCGCTTCTGTACGCCAGCGCGCATAAAGACGACAACGATTATTGACGCCTCATCAGCGCTGCATCGCCTCCCACACTTTTTGCAGCCGTTTGGCCGACACCGGCATCGGCGTGCGCAACTCCTGGGCAAACAGCGAGACCCGCAATTCTTCGAGCATCCAGCGAAATTGCACCAACTTGGGATCGGTATTCTTGCCGGCGGCCCCGGCGCGCGCCGAGCGCAGGTAGAGCGCGGCAGCTTGCTGCCACTCGGCCATCAGCTTGGCGTCGCGGGCCGGGTCGGCGCGCAATTTTTCCAAACGAATATTGATCGCCTTCAGATAGCGCGGAAAATGCGCCAACTGGGTGTAATCGTTGTCGATCAAGAAGCGCTTGTGAACCAGGCCCTGCAACTGGGCTTGCATGTCGGCGGCGATCGCCGTCGGCAAGCCCTGCAGTTTCTTCGGCAAGCCGTGAAACTCGGTCAAGACCTGGGCCAGCAGGCGCGCAATTTCATTGACCAGGAGACCGAGGCGCGACTTGCCCTCTTCCTTGCGCAACTGGAAGCTGGCGGCATCGAGCGGCAGCGGATCTTGCAGGCACGCAATCTCGAGCGCCTTGGCGATGATCTGGTCGCGCAACTCTTCTTGCGAACCGAGCACCATGAATTGCATCCCCATTTGCTGCAAACCAGGGATGTTCTTTTCGATGAACTTGAGCTGGTCCTTCAATTGCAGTGCGAACAGGCGGCGCAGTCCGATTCGATGGGTGCGCGCAGCCACACCCGGATCGTCGAACACTTCCAGATCGCAATGCGTGCCCTTGTCGACCAGCGCCGGAAAACCGATCAAGGTCAGCTTGCCTTGCGCAATTTCCAGCAATTCCGGCAACTCGCCGAAGGTCCACGATGTCAGACCGGCATGTTTCGAGCTCATTGTTGCTGAACTCGCCGGCTGCGCCGCCTTGGCCGGCGCACCGGCGCGGCTGACGGCGTTGGCGACAGGATGGGCTGCCGAATTGGACAGCGCCGGCGCAGATGCCTGCGCCCCACTTTCGGCCAGCTTTTGAAAACTCTCGCGCGCCTGGCCGCCGAACTCGGCTTGCAGCGTGGCCAGATTGCGCCCCATCTCCAGTTGCCGGCCATGCTCGTCGATCACCTTGAAATTCATGTAGTGGTGCGCAGCCAGCGTCTCGGGCTTGAAATCGGTCGTCAAGACCGACAAGCCGGTGCGGGTGCGGATGTCGAGAATGATCGCATCGAGCAAGTCGCCGCGCCCGAAGATGCCTTCCTGCTGCACGCGCTCGCAAAAGCGCGCCGCAAAGTCCGGCAGCGGCACGCAGTGGCGGCGCAGCTTTTGCGGCAACGATTTCAGCAAAAGATGGACTTTTTCCTTCAGCATGCCCGGCACCAGCCATTCGCAGCGCTCGCGCGGCAACTGGTTCAGCGCAAACAGCGGCACCGACGCCGTCACGCCATCGCGCACGCTGCCCGGCTCAAAATGGTAGGTGAGCAGCATCTCGATGCCGGTCACCGTCATCAGCTTCGGGAACAGTTCGGTCGTCACGCCGGCCGCTTCGTGGCGCATCAACTCATCGCGATTCAAGAACAGCAACTTCGGTTCTTTTTGCGTGGCATCCTTGTGCCATTTCTCGAAGCCGGCGCCGTTGCATACGTCTTGCGGCAACAGTTTGTCGTAGAACGCGGCGATCAATTCATCGTCGACCAGCACATCGAGGCGGCGCGACTTGTGCTCCAGGTTTTCGATTTCCTTGACCAGCTTGTGGTTGTGCACGAAGAATGGCGCGCGGGTATCGAAATCGCCGCCGACCAGCGCATCGCGGATGAAGATCTGGCGCGCTTCGGGCAAGTTGAAGCGCCCGTAATGGATGCGCCGTCCGCTGTAGACCACCAGGCCGTACAGCGTGGCACGCTCGGAAGCCGATACTTGCGCCGAACGTTTTTCCCAATGCGGCTCGCCCCACGATTTTTTCAGCAAATGCGCGCCGACCCGCTCCAGCCATTCGGGCGCGATATTGGCCACGCAGCGCGCATACAGGCGCGTGGTGTCGACCAGTTCGGCCGCCATGATCCACTTGCCCGGCTTCTTGATCAGCGACGACCCTGGCCAGACATGGAACTTGATCCCGCGCGCGCCGCCGTAGCCGGCACCGGGTTCGTCCTCGGCCTTGAAGCCGATGTTGCCCAGCAGCCCGGTCAGCAGCGCAGAATGCAGGTTTTCATAGGTGGCAGGCGCCTCGTTCAAGCGCCAACCCTGCTCGCGCA
>CANFGA010000208.1 GCA_947446335.1 Oxalobacteraceae bacterium
GATGAACGAAGACATCCTGATCAATATCACCCCGCAGGAAACCCGGGTTGCGCTGATTTTGCAAGGCGCGGTGCAAGAACTGCACATCGAACGCACGCTCACGCGCGGCCTGGCCGGCAATGTCTATTCCGGCAAGGTGGTGCGGGTGCTGCCGGGCATGCAATCGGCCTTCATCGACATCGGCCTCGAACGCGCCGCTTTTTTGCACGTGGCCGACATCTGGGAAGCGCGCACGCACGACGGCACCGCCGCGACGCCGGCACCGATCGAAAAAATCCTGTTCGATGGCCAGGTGTTGACGGTGCAAGTGATCAAGGATCCGATCGGCACCAAGGGCGCGCGCCTGTCGACCCAGATTTCGATCGCCGGACGCATGCTGGTCTATCTGCCGCAAGACAAGCACATCGGCATCTCGCAAAAGATCGAAAAGGAGTCCGAGCGCGAACTGTTGCGCGGCCGGCTGCAAAAACTGCTGCCCGACGATGAAAAAGGCGGCTACATCGTGCGCACCGTGGCCGAAGATGCATCCGACGCCGATCTGGCGGCCGATGTCGATTACCTGCGCAAGACCTGGGGCTCGATCGTGCACGGCGCGCGCACGCTGCGCGCCACCAGCTTGCTGCACCAGGACTTGAATCTGGCGCAGCGCGTGCTGCGCGACTTCGTGCACGACGACACGGCGACGATCCAGGTCGATTCGCGTGAAAATCATGTGAAGCTGCGCGACTTCGCGCTCGCCTACACGCCCAGCGTCTTGCCGCGCCTGCAGCACTACACCGGCGAGCGCCCGCTGTTCGACCTGTATGGCGTGGAAGAAGAAATCCTGCGCGCTCTGGGCCGGCGCGTCGATCTCAAGTCCGGCAGCTACCTGATCGTCGACCAGACCGAGGCGATGACGACGATCGATGTCAACACCGGCGGTTTCGTGGGCGGGCGCAACTTTGCCGATACCATTTTCAAGACCAACCTGGAAGCGGCGCACGCGATCGCGCGCCAGTTGCGCTTGCGCAATCTGGGCGGCATCATCATCATCGACTTCATCGACATGGACAATGCCGAGCATCGCAATGCGGTGCTGGCCGAATTGAAGAAGACCTTGTCGCGCGACCGGACCAAGGTCTCGGTCAGCAATTTCTCGGCGCTGGGATTGGTCGAGATGACCAGGAAGCGCACCCGCGAATCGCTGGCCCACATCCTGTGCGAACCGTGCCCGGCTTGCAGCGGCAAGGGCCAGGTCAAGACTTCGCGCACGATCTGCTATGAAATCCTGCGCGAATTGCTGCGCGAAGCGAAGCAATTCAACCCGCGCGAATTTCGCATCCTCGCGTCGCAAGAAGTGGTCGACCTGTTCCTGGAAGAAGAATCGCAACACCTCGCGATGCTGGGCGACTTCATCGGCAAGAAGATTTCGCTGCAAGTGGAAACCGCGTATCACCAGGAACAGTACGACGTGATTTTGATGTAGAAAATCGTTCATTCAAGCAAAAGGATCGCCCAGGCTACAGGTGATGTTTCTTCAGCTTGTCGTACAGCGTCTTTTTGGGCAGCCCGAGCTGTTCGGCGGCGAGCGCGACATTGCCGCCGCTGGCGGCGAGCGCATTGGCGATCAGCAAACTTTCAAAGTCGCTCACTTTTTGCGCCAGCTTGCCCGCAGCGGTGCCATCGTGCGCGCCTGAGGCCTGAGCGGGCGCAAGCGGCTCCAATCCGGCATCGTCCATCTCGAGCACGCCCAGCACCAGGCGGTCGGCGCTGTTGCGCAATTCGCGCACATTGCCTTGCCAATCCTGCGCCTGCCAGCGCGCCATCCGGGCCGCGCTCCATGCCGGCAACGGCAACTGGTAGCGCAGCGCCGCCAGTTGCACGAAATGCGCCAGCAGCAACGGGATGTCTTCGCGCCGCTCGTTGAGCGGTGGCAGATCGATCTGTATGACGCTGATGCGGTAAAAAAGGTCTTCGCGAAACAAGCCCTGCGCCGCCATTTTCAGCAGATCGACCTTGGTGGCGGCGATGATGCGGCAATCGATGGCGATGCTGTCATTGCCGCCGAGACGCTCCAGGCTGCGCTCTTGCAACACGCGCAGCAATTTCACTTGCAGGGCCAGCGGCATGCTTTCGATTTCATCGAGAAAGATCGTGCCGCCGCTGGCGTATTCGAGCTTGCCGATGCGCCGTTTTTGCGCGCCGGTGAAAGCCCCTGCTTCATGGCCGAACATTTCGCTCTCGAACACCGACTCGGGCAAGGCACCGCAATTGATGGCGACATAGGGCCCCTTGCGCGCGCTGGCGGCATGCAATTGACGCGCCACGACTTCCTTGCCGGTGCCGGTCTGGCCATTGATCATGATGTCGGCCACGGTCGGCCCCAGCGTGGCGATCAAGCGCCGCAAGCGCTCGATCGCCGGCGACATCCCGATCAATGGAGGTAAATCGGGCTGCGCCTTCCAGGCCGCTTTCAGGCGCCGGTTCTCGAGCACCAGATCGCGCTTTTCGCGCGCGCGCCTGGCCGTTTCCAGCAAACGCTCGGTGGCAAACGGCTTTTCGATGAAATCGTAGGCGCCCCCGCGCATGGCTTCGACCGCCATGCTGACGTGGCCATGTCCGGTCATGACGATGACCGGCAAGTCAGCGTCGATCGTCATCACCCGCGCCAGCAAGTCCAGCCCCGAACTGCCCGGCAAGCGCACATCGGTGACGACGATGCCGCCAAAAGCTTCATCGAGCCAGGGCCAGGCTGCTTCGGCGCTGGCGCAGGCATAGACGGTGAAGCCGCCCAATTCCAGCGTCTGGACCGTGGCCAGGCGCACGCATTCTTCATCTTCGATCACGATCGCTACTGGCAAGGCATCCTCCATTCATCCGTTTTCATGCAGTTCCCAGCGACAGCGGCAGACGGAACGTGAACTCGGCGCCGCCATCTTCATGGTTGCGCGCGGCCAGGCGTCCATTCATCGCCTGGGCGATCGACGATGAAATCGCCAGCCCCAGGCCGAGCCCCTTGCCGTACGACTTGGTAGTGAAAAAGGCTTCGAACAAGTGCTGCGCGACCTCGTCGGGAATGCCGGCGCCGCAATCGCGGATCGTCATCAAGGCGCTGTCGCCGTCGCGCCGCAAGCTGACCCAGACGCTGCGCTGCGGCAGCGCTTCGACCGCATCTTGCGCATTGCGCAGCAAATTAATCAGCACCTGTTCGATGCGCCCGGCATTGCCGAGCACGTGCACCTGATCCTGGATCGCGATCTGCAAGTCGATCCCGTGGCGCTTGAAGTCGCTTTCCAGCAATAGCGCGGAAGCGCGGATCGAGCGCTCCAGATCGACCATCGCGACATCGGCATCGCTCTTGCGCGCAAAGCCTTTCAACTGGCCGATGATGGTGCCCATGCGGCAACTGGCGGCGCTGATATGGGCCAGATTTTCACCGGCCTTGTCGACCTGGCCGCGCGCCAGGAAGGTTTGCGCATTATCCGAAAAAGCCCGGATCGCCGTCAAGGGCTGGTTCAATTCATGGGTCACGCCGGCGGCCATCTGCCCCAGCATCGCCAGCTTGCCAGCCTGGACCAGCACGTCTTGCGTGCTGCGCAATTGCTTTTCGGTTTCCTTGAGCTTGATGTATTTGCTCTCGATCTCTTGATTGGCGACCGTCAGTTCGGCGGTGCGCAAACTGATCCGGTGATCGAGATCGTCGGCCGCCTGTTGCAAGGCGCGGCGCGCCGCGAGGCGCTCTTGCAAGCGGCCGCGCCGCTGGTCGAGGCCGAGAAAAGAGATGCCGGCTATGGTGAGCAACAAGAATGCCGCCAGCGCCCACAGCGTCGCGATGCGCTGCACGCGCTCATCGGAAGGGAACAGCAACAGTTGCCAGCCGAGCCGACCGACCGGGCGCGCGACATGGTCGCCAAAGCCCTTCCTCTGGGCCTTGGGCAGTGCGGCGATCGGCACGATCGTGTTGCCCACATATTGCAGCGTCTCGGCTATTTTTTGCAGCGCCGCCGGCGCCAGAGGGCCCAGGCTGGAATATTGCCAGGATGGCTGGTTGCTCAAGAAGACCACCCCGCCACTGTCGACCAGCAGGATCGGTTCCTCGCTGCTGCTCCACGAGCGCGAGAATTCAAGCAGGCTGATCTTCACTGCGATGACCCCGATCGGGCTGCGCGCAGCACCTGCTGCACTGGCGTAGACGGGTTGCGCGATGAAGTAGCCCGGTTCCCGGGTGGTGCTGCCGATGCCGTAAAAGCGCCCCGGTTGGCCACCGATCGCATCCCTGAAATAAGGGCGAAAACTGAAATTCAAGCCGATGTAGCTTTGCGCATTGTCCCAGTTGCTGGCCGCGATCGTCTTGCCGCTGGTATCCATCAGATAAATGGCGGCGACCTTGGCTTGGCGCTGCACCGCGCCCAGGATCAGGTTCAGGCGCTCGATCGCAGCAGCATTGTCTTGCTGCTGCAGCGCTTGCGCCGCATCGGCCTGGAACGACAGCGCAAAGGGCAAGGCTTCGTAGCGCTCGAGCACCGATTGCAAATCGAGCGCGATGATCTGAAGCTGGCGCTCGCTGCTCTCTTGCGCGCTGGCGCCGGCTTGCCTGGCACCGACCAGATAAGCGGCGCCAACGATGACGATGGCGAGCAGCAAGAACGCGATCAACTGGCTGCGTTTGCTCAGTACCATCCGATGTCGACTTGCCATTTCCACCTTACACCTTCGCCACCGATCAAACGGACGCCGCCGGCGCCAACTCGGGCGCCACCTGCAATGCCACCAGGAAGCGCGAGACCATATTGTATGCGGCGATGACGCCAACCAGTTCGACTTGTTGCTGCGGATCGGGCAATGCCAGGCGCACCCGATCGAAGCAGGCATCGCTCACTTTCACATGCAGTGTCATCTCGCGCGTCAAGACCAGCGTGGCGCGCTCGGCTTGATCGAACAAGCTGGCGAACAAGAGATCGTCCGGCGCCGATACGACCTCGTGCAGCGCAGCCAGCTGGGCTGGTGTGCCGCCTGCTTGCAAGAACTCCGGCGCATGCTGGTCGAGCTCGTAATTGGCGTCGTTGAGCACCGCCACGGCGCAGATCGCCAGTTCGCGCAAGCGGGCGTCCAGCGCCAGATGGTTCCTGACCGCGCCCAAAAAACCGTTCCAGCCGATCGCATAAGCTGGACTGTTGAGCAGCATCCGGTCCAGGTTCAGCAAGCTGCCGCCGCGGCGCTGGCGCACGGCGGCGACGATGTCGCTTGGTCCCAGTTCGGCATCGGGCACGGCGGGAATGCGCAAAGAAGTCGTCATCAATCCACCGCCGCAGCCATGATTTCAGAATCGTGATGGCGCTGCTGTTCGTGCATGACCAGCCCGCCGAGTTCGCGCTTGAGGGCATTGAAGTCGGACGACGATGGATCGCGCAGGCGCGGCAAGTCGACCAGAATATCGCGCTTCACGGTACCGGGGCGATAGGTCATCACGATGATCCGGTCGGCCAGATAGATCGCCTCTTCGATGCTGTGCGTGACAAAAATCACGGTCTTGCCCAGCTCGGCCCAGATGCGCAGCAACTCGTCTTGCAGCGTGCGCCGGGTCAGCGCATCGAGCGCACCGAACGGCTCATCCATCAACAGGATGGGCGAATCGAGCGCCAGCACCCGTGCGATCGCAACGCGCTGGCGCATGCCACCCGACAAATCCTTGGGAAAGCGGCTGCGAAAGTCGCTCAAGCCCAGCTTGTGCAGCAGCGCATCGACGCGCTGCGCGATCTCGCCCTTGGCCATGCCCTTGATTTCGAGCCCGAATGCGATGTTTTTTTCGACCGTCATCCATGGGAAAAGAGCGTATTCCTGGAATACCATGCCGCGATCGGGACCCGGCCCGGCGACCAGCTTGCGATCGGCGGTGATGGTGCCGGAAGTGGGCGGGGAAAAGCCGGCGATCGCATTGAGCAGGGTCGACTTGCCGCAGCCGGAAGGCCCGAGCAGGCAGACGAACTGGCCGTTGGGGATCTCCAGGTTGATATCTTGCAGCGCGATCACATCGTGCTCGCC
>CANFGA010000209.1 GCA_947446335.1 Oxalobacteraceae bacterium
CACCGCGTGGCGGCTGCTGCACGCCGGCCATGCGAGCGAGGATCTGCGCACCGAACTGGCCGACTCGTTCACGCCGGAGCAGGCGCGGCGCCAGGCCTTCTATCCGTTGACCTTTCCGATCAGCTGCGGCCCGGGCTGCATCGCTGCGGCGATCACGGTCGGCGTTGCGCTGCACGACGAACGCTTGCCGCTGTCGCTGGCGCGCATGGGCGGCGGCGTGCTGGCGCTGGTGACCGTGGGTGCAGTGCTGTACCTGGCGTTTCGCTACGCGCAGCGCCTGCTCAAACCGCTGGGCGAAGCTGGCACCTTGATCTTCCTGCGCCTGTCGGCCTTCATCCTGTTGTGCCTGGGCGTGCAAATCGTCTGGGATGGCGCCAGCGAATTGCTGTACGGTGTCTTGATCGCGGCGCGTCCGGCATAATAGGGGGCGCAGCAAGCCCGGCATGAGTCCATGCATGAAAAAGGGAGGCCGGCGACGGCCTCCCTTTTTTCATCCCTCTTCGGCTCGCGCCGGCCTGCATTTTTGCCTATGCCTTCCGCCCACATTCATAACAAGAGACAGACATGACTACACCGCATCACATCGTTTTCCTCGACCGCGACAGCCTGGTCGCCACGCTGCGCGCGCCGGCCTTTGCCCATGCATGGCAAGACCATCCATCGACTGCGCCAGCACAGGTGCACGAGCGCCTGCAACACGCGACCATCGCCATCACCAACAAGGTGCCGCTGCGCGCGGCCGACCTGGACTTGCTGCCGCAATTGAAAATGATCGCCGTGGCCGCCACCGGCACCGACATCGTCGACTTGCAAGCCTGCCGCGAGCGCGGCATTGTTGTCTCGAACATCCGCGATTACGCCGGTGCGACCGTGCCCGAGCATACTTTTGCGCTGATCCTGGCGCTGCGCCGCAGCTTGATCGCTTACCGCGCCGATGTCGAAGCAGGTCTATGGCAAAAGGCGGCGCAGTTTTGCCTGTTCGGCCACCCGATCGCAGACCTGGCCGGCAGCCGCCTGGGCTTGATCGGCTATGGCAAACTGGGCCAGGCGGTGGCAAAACTGGGGCGCGCATTCGGGATGGAAGTATGCGTGCACTCGCGCACGCCGGTGACGGAAGCAGGAATCACGAATCTGCCGCTGGAAGAATTGCTGGCGACATCGGACGTGCTCAGCCTGCACCTGCCCTTGAACGACAAGACACGCCATATGATCGATGCGCCGCAACTGGCGCTGATGAAGCCCAATGCGCTCTTGATCAACACCGCGCGCGGCGGGTTGGTCCATGAAGCGGCGCTGGCCGCCGCGTTGAAGGCCGGCAGCATCGGTGGCGCCGGTTTTGACGTGCTCACGACCGAACCGCCTAGCCCGGACAATGTGCTCTTGAACCTGCATCTGCCGAACTTCATCCTGACACCGCATGTCGCCTGGGCCAGCAGCGAGGCGATGCAAGCGCTGGGCGAACAATTGATCGACAATCTTGACGCCTACGCCTCAGGTGTCGCCAAGAACCGGGTGGCTTGAGCAGACGCATTTGAGCAACACTTGAACCAGGTTTGATAAAGATGGAAGCGATTCTCGAGGGAATCGCTTCTTTTTGAACATCCAATAGAAAAAAGGGACCAGATCTTCCGATCTGGTCCCTGATATTCTGGTGCGGCTGGCAGGAATTGAACCCACGACCCCTTGGTTCGTAGCCAAGTACTCTATCCAACTGAGCTACAGCCGCGAAAGACAAGATTATAGCAGGTGATTCCCCGTTAGAGAAGGCGTAATGTCGAAAATATTCATGCCAAGCCAGACTGATCCCCGCCATCGACAATGCGGCCGTCGACCAGTTCGATGATCCGGTCGCAACGCCGCGCCAGCGCCATGTTGTGCGTGACAAACAGGAAGGCGGTGGCACGGCTGGCGCTGACCTCGCGCATCAGCGCGAACACGCCATCGGCCGAGCGGGTATCGAGGTTGCCGGTCGGTTCATCGGCCAGCACCAGCGGCGGGTTCAGCGCCAGCGCGCGCGCGATCGCGACCCGCTGTTGCTGGCCGCCCGACATGTTGCAAGCCAGGCTGTCTTGCCACTGCGCCAGTCCGACTTTTTCCAGCAAACCGAGCGCGACCTCGCGCATCGATGCATCGAACCTGCCGCGCGCCAGCAACAGCGGCATCATCACGTTTTCCAGCGCAGTGAAAGCCGAGATCAGGTAATGATACTGAAACACGAAGCCGATGCTGTGACCGCGCAACTGCGTCAATTGCGCTTCATCGAGCAAGCCGGTGTCCCGCCCGTCGATGAACAGCTTGCCGCTGCTGGGACGGTCCAGCAAGCCGATCAAATTCAGCAGCGTGCTCTTGCCCGAACCGGAGGGGCCGATCAAGGCACAGAATTCGCCTTTTGCCACGCTCAGATCGATGCCATGCAGTACCTCGGTGGCAGCCAAGGTGCCAAGGCCATACGACTTCGTGATCGCAGTCAGGCGCAGCACCGGACCTGCTGCACTCTTGGAACTTTCTGCAAGCTCAGCCACGGATCGCCTCCACCGGCGCCAGGCGCGCTGCGCGCAGCGCCGGCGTCACCGCTGCCACCAGCCCGGTCAAGGTTGCCAGCAGCGCCGCCCAGGCAAACAAGGATGGATCGATCGCGATCGCAAACAGCGGCGTGCCATCGGGATTTTTCGCCACCAGTCGCCACGCCAGCAACAAGCCCCAGGCCAATGCTGAACCGAGCAGCGAGCCGAGCAAGCCGACCAGGGCGCCCTGGATCAGAAAAATGCGCATGATCTGTCCGCGCGAGCCGCCCATCGCGCGCAAGATGCCGATGTCTTTTGATCGTTGCACCACCGATACCACCAGCACGCTGGCGATGCCGGCCGCAACCGACAAGCCGACGAACAGGCGGATCATCTGACTGGAAAATCGCTGCGCATTCAAGCCGAGAAAAAATTGATTGTTGGTTGCGATCCAGCTCAAGGCCCGCAAGCCAGTCTCGCTGGCGATGCTCTGCGCGATGATTTCGGCGGCATAGGGATCATCGACGGTCAGGTCGATGCTGGATACGCCGCCGATCAGGCTGATCAGATTTTGCGCCGTCGACAACAACACATAGACATTGCGCACATTGGCGCTGCGGCTGCCCAGATCGACCACGCCGACGATCGTCAAGGTCAGGTTGCCGCCGCCAGCGGTCAAGATGCGCAGCTTGTCACCCAATTGCACACCCAGATCCTCGACCAGTTGCTTGCCGACCAGCATGTCGGCATTGGTCATCCGAAAAGTGCCGGCGATGATTTTTTCATGCAAGGGCACGATCCGGATGTATTGCTCGGGATCGATGCCGATCAACGAGATGGCCATGCTGACGTCGCCGCGCACGATGAAGGCGGGCCCGGTTGCGGTCGGCGACACGGTGCGCACCCGGGCCCGCGTACGCATCTGGTCGCGCACTTTTTGCCATTGATCGATCGAGTTCAGTCGTTGCGAAGGCAGTTGCACCGTCGCCAGCAGCGTTTGCCCGGCCGAAGGCTGGCGCTGCGCCCGCGCTACCTGCCTGGGCCGCTCCAGCACGATGTGCGGCTGCGAACTGAGCACGCGCCGAAACAGATTGCCCTGCATGCCATCGAGCAAGGCCGACATGAACACGATCACCGCCACGCCGATCGCCGCCCCCGCAATGATGAACAGCGATTGCAAGCGCCCCTCCCTCAAGAATCGCAGCGCCGTGATCCACTCGAATGGCAGCAGCGCATTCATCGCACTGCCCGCTCAGGCTCAAGCTGGGCGCGCACCCTGCGCCCGGGCGCCACGTTTGCTGCAGCGATGATCGCATCGCCCGCCTGCAAGCCTTGAACGATTTCAACCTTGTCGGCGGCGCGCAGCCCGAGCATCACGCGCTGCTTCACCGCGCGCCCGGCGCTGACTTTCATCACCCAAGGCGCCGCGCCTGCCGCATCATGCACGGCAGCGAACGGCAGCGCGAGCGCGTCAAAGCGGCGCGCCACTTCGATGTCGACCGACACCGTCATGTCTTGGCGCAAATAGGCGGGGCTCTCGATGACGTTGAATTTGACTGCAACCGAACCGCGCTGCGGATCGATGGCTGGATTGATATAAGCGAGTTCGGCATGGAAGCGTTGCTGCGGATAAGCGTCGGCCGAGCCGATCGCGCTCTGCCCCAGGCGCAGCAAGCCCAGATTCTTTTCATCGATCTGGACCACAAGTTGTGTCGGCCCTTGCGGCGAGAGCACCATCAACACCTTGCCTGGCTGAACCACATCGCCGCGCTCGACATTGCGCGCAATGAGCGTGCCGGCGAGCGGCGCTCTGATCTGCGCATGATCGAGCCGAGCTTGGGCGATGCGCCAATTGGCACGCGCCAGATCCAGCGCCGCCTGCGCCGCCAGATGGTCGCTGCCACTGGCGAGATTGGTCGCTACTTGCAACAGCGCAGCTTGACGGGCGCTGTCGGCCAGCGCCAGATTGCGCTCGGCCTCGTCGAACTGGGCCTGGCCGACAAAGCCCCTCGCTTGCAGTTGCTGGAGGCGCACATGCTGGCGCTGCATGTTCTCGAGATTGACCTCGCCCTGACGCAACACTTGCTGCGCCAGCGGCAACGCCACTTCGCGAATTTGTGTCAGGCGCACTCTCGCTTGCCGCACCGCCGCGCGCGCCTGATCGAGCGTGGCCTGCGCTTCGCTATCGTTCAATGCGATCAACAATTGTCCCGCCTTGACCAACTGCCCTTCGGCAACCGGGATATCGGCCACCGCTGCCGTGATCTCGCTGCCGATATCGACCCGCCGCGGCGTTTCGACGCGCCCGCTGGCGACGATGGTTTGCACCAAGGTGCTGCGCGAAATGGCATGCACCGGCACGCTGGTCCCGAACCAGATGGCGCCGGCGCCATACAGCAGCGCGGCCGCTGCAAGCACCAGCGCCAGCCACCGCCAAGGCTGGCGCACTATACGGTCACCAGTTCCGTGTGGCCGAACCCCTGTTGATAATCGAGCACTGAAATCAGTTGCGGTTTGATCTCGAGGAAAACGATGTCATCCATTCCTTGCGTGGTTGCGAATTGGGCCAGTTGCGCAAAGCGCTGCATCATGCATGCGCCGGCATGGCTGATCTTTTCCGGATCGCTGATGATGGCGGCGATCCCGGCCATCGACAAGCCCTGGATCTGGTTCCAGTTTGCATAGGGGATGTTGATGGTCAGCGACACCTTGTTGCAGCGCCGGACATTCTCGGCTTTCTGGCTAGCCCTGCCGACCCCGACATACAGCGTCAAGCCATCGTGGGCATAACTGACTGTCGTCGCCTGCGGATAGCCATCGGGCCTGACGGTAGCGAGCGTCAAGTCTTTCGCCTGCTCGATGATGTTCAATACAAATTGTTTGGTGGACAAATCCATCGCACGCCTCGCTAGCGAGACCGGTCCGGTGCACCGCTGTGCCGGGCACCGCCGTGCCGGGCACCGCTGTGCCGTGCGCCGGACCGGCCATGGGACATTACTGGATCGCGAGTTGCTTGGCGCCAGTTCCGGGTTTTTTCGGCAGCGTCAACTCCAGGATTCCGTCGGCGTACTTGGCAACTGCCTTGGCATCATCGACTTCCTCCGGCAGCGTGAAACTGCGAAATTGCTGGCCATAATAGCGTTCGCTGCGCATCATGCTGCCTTCCTTCTTTTCCTCTTCGCGGCGCACTTCGGCACTGATCGAGACCTGGTTGCCGACGATCGAGACCTTGATTTCGTCTTTCTTGACGCCTGGAATTTCGGCTTTCACCGTGTATTCCTTGTCCGTTTCCGTCATGTCCATCCGGATGCGCGGCGCCGCTTCGACGCCGCGCCAGGCTGGTGCCACGCGCAAATCCTTGAAAACGTCATCGAGATTGCTGAATGGATCAAAGCGTGCGATTTCGGCGAACGGATCAAAGCGCATCAAATTGTTAGCCATGAAAAACTCCTGTCTGAAATCAATATGATCAAATATGCCAGCGGCAGCATCGCACGCACTGGCGTCGAATCGGCC
>CANFGA010000210.1 GCA_947446335.1 Oxalobacteraceae bacterium
AGTATCCCGATGATCGCAACGACGATCATCAATTCGATCAGCGTGAAGCCGGCCTGGGCCTGTTTTTTATAATGTGTCATCATCAAATCCTGAGGTGGGGTTGTTGGAAGGAGGATCGGATTAATGAACATCTGCAATCAATCCTTGAATAAAAATTAACATGTTGAATTCCAGCATATTTTCATTTCGACACAATTTTTGATGTGTCGCAAAATTTCAAATCCGTGTACAACAACGTCCGGTTTCGGCTGCGATGCCGGTCTTTCCCTTGATCCGGAAGCCACCGCTGCCGATGTTAGAATGTGTTTCCAGCAACAGCGCCGACTCCTCATGACTGCAGCCACCCACTCCGATTCCAGCCCGGCGCGCCTCGTCATCTTGCTCAATAGCGTGGCCATTGATGCGCCGGATGCGGCGCTGATTCCATTGCGCTATGCAACGACAGCGGCGGCGATGGATGTCGCAGTTGAAATGCATGCAATCAGTGCCTCGGTCGCGCTGTTTCGCCGCGGCGGCGCCGGACCTGAATTGCTGGCCCGGATCAGGCAGGCGGTCGAACTGGGCGTCGAGATCTTCGTTTGCCCGCTGGCGCTGGCCGAACAAGACATCGCCATCGATGACGTGATCGACGAAGTCGCCGGCGTGCGCGGTGCGGCGTCGTTGCTGGTGGCTGGCTTGGCGCCGGGCGCGCGCTTCATGGTCTTCTAGAATGGACAACAGTGGCCAGCAGCTGCCAGCAAACGCATGCCGGTCCGTACATGTTGTTAAAATATGAATTTATCCTTGACTGGGCCTGGTCTTGCCCCATAAACTGCGCCAACCGTTGCATTGAGTAACGGAAACTTTTGCCATGCATGCAGCGAGGTGTACCGTGTCCCCAATTGAAGCAATGCAGCACGATGTCGAATGGAATGCCGGCGAACTCGGCTGCGGCGATCTGGTGCTCGAATTGCGCATGCGCATGCGCGCCTCGCCCGGCAAGCTGTTCAAGGTGATCGCGCTCGACGCCGGCGCTCCCGCCGACATCCCTGCGTGGTGCCGGATGACGCACAATGCGCTGCTGGCGCAAGATGCACAGGCCAGGACTTACTGGATCCGCGCCAAAGACTGATTTTTCCCTGCGGGCCAAATCGGAAGCCAGATCCAGCCCCGCTTTTTTCTTCCATCATCCACCAGGAGCATCCCATGTCCGGAAAATTCTTAATCAGCCTGACCCACGGCCTCGACAATACCGACAAGGCCACCGTTGCCTTCGTGGTTGCCAACGCGGCAGTCGCCTCGGACAAGGATACCGTGGTTTTCCTGTCGATCGAAGCGACCCGGCTCTCGCAAAAAGGCGTGGCCGATGCGGTGCATGAAGAAGGCTTCGCGCCGCTCAAGGAATTGATGGACAATTTCGCCAAGGCGGGCGGCAAGATGTTCGTCTGTTCCCCTTGCTTCAAGAAACGCAAACTCGATGAAGACAATCTGGTCGACGGCGCAGCCATCGTCGGCGGCGCCAAGCTGGTCGAATTCATGAGCGAAGCAGCTTGCCCGAGCATCAGCTACTGAAAAAAATCAATAAAAATACTCATGATGACGACATCGAAACGCAGACAAATCCTTGGCGCCGGCGCAGTTGCCGCCGGCGTGCTGGCACTGGGCGCGGGCGCGCCGTTGCTGGCCCAGACCCGGCGCAAGTTGCGCTTTGGCGTGGGGCCATTGCTGCCGAGCGCGGAAGATACCAAAAAAGCGTACATGCCGCTGTTTGCCCATCTGGCCAAGGAGCTCAATGTCGACTTCGACCTGTTCGTCACCAACGACTGGGCCGGCATGGCAGTGGCGATGGGATCGGGGCAGCTGGACTTGGCATGGATGGGCCCGTGGGGTTACATCATCGCCAACAACAGCACCGGTTGCACGGCGCTGGCCACGGTCAAGTACGATGAAAAGCCGATCTATCACGCGATCATCATCGGCAAACCAGGCTTGACGGTGTCCAAATTTCCCGACGACACCCGGGGCTTGACGATGTCGTTCGCCGATGTCGGCTCCACGTCGGGCTGGCTGATCCCGACCTGGTATGCAAAAACGCTCTGGAAGATCGATCCCAAGACCTTCTGGAAATACAGCGAGGGTGCGTCCCACGGCGCCAATGAAATGGTGGTGCAGGCGGGCCAGAGCGACATGGCGACCGATTTCGACCGTAACCGCAATGCGATGATCGAGTCGGGCCGGGTAAAACCGGACGGCAACAAGATCCTCTGGACCTCGGCTCCGCTGCCCAACGATGCGATCGTGGTGCCCAAGGATACCCCGGTCGCCTTCATCGCCCAGGTCCAGAAAGTGCTGACCTCGATCACCGCCTTGCAAGCGAAGACGCTGCTGCCCAACCATTACACCGGATTCGTCGCGGCCACCCATGCCTCTTACGAATCGATTGAAAAGGCGGGCATTGCAGTGGGCAAGATCAGGCCCCGGGCATAAGCGATGTCGGACGCGGCGCAACTCGTGCTTGAATCGACGCGCCGCGGCAAGCTGCGCCCGCGCCTGAAACTGGCGGCGCTGTTGACTTGCATCGCGGTTTTTTATGTCGTCAGCTGGCGTTTGGCGCAGGTCGATCTGGTCAAGCTGGTTGGCGGTTTGCCCAAGCTGTGGTTCTGGCTGGCGCAAGCCTGGCCGCCCAAGTTCGACGAATTGCCGCTGTTTGCTCTGCGCATCGCCGAGACGGTCGCGATGGCAGCGATTGGCACCACGTTTGCGACCTTGCTGGCGATTCCGATGGCGGTGCTGGCGAGCCGCAACATCACCCCTTTTCCGCGCCTGTATCATCCGGCGCGCTGGTTTCTCAATGCGCTGCGCGGCATCGATTCGTTCGTGTTCGCGCTGCTATTCGTGGCCGCGGTCGGACTCGGCCCGTTCGCCGGTGTGCTGGGGATCGCCTTGCATACCTGGGGCAGCGCGGCCAAGCTGTTCGCCGACCATATCGAGAACGTGCAACTGGGTCCGATGGAAGCGGTGCGCGCCACCGGCGCCGGGCGCGGCACCGCGATCGTCTATGCCTTGCTGCCCGAAATCTTGCCGGTGATGCTGTCGACGACGCTGTTCTGGTGGGAATTCAACGTGCGCGCCTCGACCGTGCTGGGCGTGGTCGGCGCCGGCGGCATCGGACTGGAACTCAAGAACAGCATGGACATGCTCGATTTCTCCCGATTGTTTACCATCATCGGCTTGACTTTGATCGTGATCACCGTGCTCGACCAGATCAGCGCCACGCTGCGCAGGCGCCTGGTATGAAGCACATATGACGCACATTCCCTTGTTCGAAGTGCGCAATGCCAGCCTGAGTTTCCATGGCCGGCGCGCGCTGGGCGATGTCAGCTTTCGCGTCGAGCGCGGCGAATTCCTGGCCGTGCTCGGCCCCAGCGGCGCCGGCAAGAGCAGCCTGTTTCGCTGCCTGGCCGCCCTGTTGCCGATGGATGGCGGTTCGGCGCACTTGAACGGGCGCGATGTGGCCAGCTTCGAAGGGCGCGAGCGGCGCCACATCGCCGTGGTATTTCAGCAATTCAACCTGGTGAGCCGCTTGACGGCGCTGGAAAACGTGCTGGCCGGGCGGCTCGGTCACGTTCCGGCCTGGCGCGGCTGGCTGCGCCAGTTTTCCCGCGATGACATGCTGCTGGCGCTGGAATGCCTGGAGCGGGTTGGTTTATTGGCGCATGCGACCCAGCGCACCGATACCTTGTCCGGCGGCCAGCAGCAGCGCGTTGCGATCGCGCGCGCTCTGGCGCAGCAACCGGACGTGATCATCGCCGACGAACCGGTGGCCAGCCTCGATCCGCACATCGGCGCCGGCATCCTGGAATTGCTGCGCGCGATCTGCCACGCCGATGCCGATGGGGTGGCGGTCATCTGCAGCTTGCATCAACCCGATTTCGCCAGCACTTATGCCGACCGGGTGATCGGCTTGTCCAATGGGCGCATCGTGCTCGATCTGCCCGCCGCCAACCTGACCGAACACACTTTGCAGCAACTGTACCGGCCAGCCGAGAGCGATCCCCACTCGCTTGACTGCGATCAGCGCCAGCCCAAAAGGAAATCCACATGACCAACGCGATCCAACATCCACACCAGGCCGATGTCAGTTTTGACGGCGGCGATCTCGATTGCGGCAATGGCTTGCTGCTGCTGATCCGCAAGCACATCGATCCGCTCGATCGCGGCGGCTTGCTGGAAATACGCTCGACCGAAACCTCGGTCGACGAAGACTTGCCCTCCTGGTGCCGGATGACCGGCAATGAATTGGTATCCTTCATCAAGCAGGGCAAGCAGCGCAGCTTCCTGGTCGCCAAGGGCAAGCTGGCGCAGCGCAAGGCCTATGCCGCCGCAGCTGCGCCGGCCATCAAGCCGGGCGTGGTGCTGGTCGGTGTCAAGCCGCTCTTGGTCTTTCCGCCGGTGGCGCCGGCCCCGGCGATCCGTCCGTTGTCGGTGATGGGCATCGGCAGCTGGCCGCGTCCGCGCTGGATGTTGCAAGCGGTGCACGAGCACATGGAAGGGCGGCTCGATGATGCCGCCTTCCACGCCACCGCCGACGATGCGGTGCGTCTGGCGATCGGGGCGCAACTGCAAGCCGGTGCCGATGTGGTCAGCGATGGCGAACAGCGGCGCGACAGTTATGCCAGCTTTGTCGCCTCCAGGCTCGACAATTGCCAGCTGATCCCGCTGACCGATCTGTTGCCGCTGGTTGATGATCCGGAAGAATTCGAGCGCGAATTGCGCGCGCTCGACGTGCCGGCCGGCGACGTGCGCCATCCAGCCGTGTTCGGGCCGCTCGGACGCAGCCGCGGCATCGCGGTCCATGAAGTGGAATTCGCGCGCACCTTGACGGCGCTGCCGGTCAAGGTTGCGCTGCCCGGTCCTTATCTGCTCACGCGCACCATGTGGATGGAATGTATCTCGGATCGCGCTTATGCGAACCGTGAAGCATTGGCGAACGATATCGTGCGCGTGCTGCGCGAAGAGATCGCTTGCTTGCTGGCGGCCGGCACGGCGCTGGTGCAGCTCGATGAACCGGTGTTGTCGGAAGTGGTGTTCAGCGGCCCGGTCAATCAGCGCAGCTTCATGTGTGGCGCGCTGTCGGCCAAGAGCGACAGCCCGGTCGAACTGGCCTTTGCCCGCGATCTGGTGAATGCGGTCACCGCCGGTTTCCCGCGCGAGCGCATCGCGCTGCACATGTGCCGCGGCAACTGGAGCGCCGACGAGAGCCTGGCGTTGTCAGGCAACTATGAACCACTGGTCGATATTCTGGGGCAAATGCAAGTTGGAACGCTGTTCCTGGAACTGTGCACGCCGCGCGCCGGAGAGATGGAAATTTTGACCCGCTTGCCCGATCACATGCGCATCGGGATCGGTTCTTGCAACCAGAAGCATGCCCATGTCGAAAGCGTGGAATCGATCGTGGCCCACGTCGAGCGCGCAATCGAATTGTTCGGCGCCGAGCGCCTGCTGCTCACGCCCGACTGCGGTTTTGCGACCTTTGCCGACAATCCGCTCAATTCCAACCGGGTCGCGCAAGCGAAGCTCGCTGCGCTGGCGCAAGCGGCGCAGATCTTGCGCGAGCGTCACCACATCGCTTGATACCGGGTCAAGGCGTCGCGCTGACGGCGGGCGCCCCCGGTGGTAATGCCGGGTCATCATCTTGCCAGCCGCCGCCGAGCGCCTTGTAGAGCGACACCGTCGCTTGCAGGCGGCGCAATTTCAGCAAACCCAGTTCATTGCGTGCATCCGACAAGCCGCGCTGGGTGTCGAGCACCGTCATCAAGTCTTCGGCGCCGACCCGATAGCGAATTTCAGATAAATTGAATGCAAAGCGCGCCTGCTCCATTTCACTGGTCTTCAGGCGGCGTTGCTCGTCCAAGCTGCGGATCTGGCCCAGCACATTGTCGACCTCGGACAGGGCGGCCAGCACCGTGGCCCGGTAGACTTGAACCAGTTCATATTTGTACTCGATGGCCAGATCGCGCTGATTTTTCAGGCGG
>CANFGA010000211.1 GCA_947446335.1 Oxalobacteraceae bacterium
AAGCGCCGGCCATCCTCGATCACGATCCCGGTGCTGCGCCCTTCGACCAGGGTGCGCAAATCATTCTGGATCTGCTCGACCGAAAAACCGAGCCGGCCAGCTGCTGCGCGGTTGATATCGACTTGCAGATATTGCACGCCTTCATTCTTAATCGTCAGCACGTCCTCGCTGCCGGTGATGCTCGATACCGACGTGACAATCTGCTGCGCCAACGCACCCAGAATCTGGTTGTTCGGACCATAGACCTTGATCGCCAGGTCGCCGCGTACGCCCGACAGCATTTCCGAAGTGCGCATTTCGATCGGTTGCGTGAAGCTGAAGTTCATCCCGGCAAATTGCGACGTGACCGTGCGCAGCGCATCGATCAAGTCTTCCTTGTTCTGGCTGCGCCACTCGGCATGCGGTTTCAGCACCAGGAAGGTGTCGGTTTCATTGAGCCCCATCGGATCGAGCCCGAGTTCATCGGAGCCGGCCCGGGCCACGATGCTGAGCACTTCAGGCACCTGCTCCAGTATCCGTTTCTGCACTTCCATGTCGAGCCTGGCTGATTGCTCCAGATTGATCGACGGCAGTTTTTCGATCTGCATGATGATGTCGCCTTCATCGAGCGTCGGCATGAACGATTTGCCGATGAAGGGAAACAGCGCCGCCGTCAAGACCAGCGCCACGACCGAGGCGGTCATCACCATGCGTCCATTGCGCAGCGCCCGATCCAGCATCCAGACATAGGCCGTTTCCAGGTGCCGCACCAGCCACGGCGTTGTCGTGTGTCCGCCCTTCAAGATGAACGACGACAGCACCGGAATCACCGTCAGCGACAGCAGCAGCGATGCGGCCAGCGCAAAGGTGATCGTCATCGCCACCGGCGCGAACAGTTTTCCTTCCAATCCCTGCAACGACAGCAGCGGCAAGAACACGATCATGATCACGATCATGCCGGCCGTGACCGGCACCGCCACTTCGCGCACGGCGCGGTAAATCACGTGCAGACGCGACTGCTTGGGTCCGTCGTCTTTCTGGGCTTCGATGTTTTCGACGACGACAACTGCGGCATCGACCAGCATGCCGATCGCGATCGCCAGTCCGCCCAGCGACATCAGATTGGCAGTCAAGCCATACGATTGCATCAGCAGGAAGGTGCCTAGCGCGGACAAGGGCAAGATGCTGGCCACCACCAGCGCCGAGCGCACATTGCCAAGGAACAAGTACAGCAGGATGATCACCAGGATCGTCGCTTCCATCAGCGCACGGGTGACGGTCGATACCGCGCGCTCGACCAGGTTGCCGCGATCGTAAAAGGTCTTGATCGTGGTGCCGGCCGGCAGGGTTTTCTCGATGTCAGCGAGGCGGGTGCGGATCTGGTCGACGACATTCTGGGCATTGGCGCCGCGCATCGCCAGCACCAAGCCTTGCACCGCTTCGCTCTTGCCATCCTTGGTCACCGCGCCATAACGGGTCATCTGGCCGATGCGCACCTCGGCCACATCGCCGACCGTGACCGCAAAGCCATCGCTGGTGCGGATCGCAATCGCGCGCACATCATCCAAGGAACGGATGCTGCCATCGCTGCGGATCAGCAGCGATTCCTCGCCGGCGCTGAGGCGGCCGGCGCCATCGTTGCGGTTGTTGCCTTCGAGCGCCGTTTGCAGCTCGGTCAAGGACAGCTTGCGCGCCGCCAGCGCGTCGATATTGGGCACCACCTCGAAACTCTTGACCATGCCGCCCAGCGCATTGACATCGGCCACGCCGGCGATGTTGCGCAATTGGGGACGGATGGTCCAGTCCAGCAAGGTACGCTTGTCCATCAGCGACAACGGTCCCTCGATCGTGAACATGTAAATTTCACCAAGCGGGGTCGTGATCGGCGCCAGGCCGCCGCTGACTGCCGGCGGCAAGTCCTTCATGATATTGCCGAGGCGCTCGCTCACTTGCTGGCGAGCCCAGAACACGTCGGTGCCATCCTGGAAATCGAGCGTGATGTCGGCGATCGCGTATTTCGATTGCGAACGCAGCATCACTTGCTTCGGTATGCCGAGCAATTCCTGCTCGATCGGGGCCACGATGCGGGCCTCGACTTCTTCCGGCGTCATGCCGGGCGCCTTCATGATCAACTTGACCTGGGTGCTCGACACATCGGGAAACGCATCGATCGGCAAATTGCGAAACGCCTGAATCCCGGCGCCTATCATCAGCACCGTCACGACCAGCACCAGCAGGCGCTGGGACAGCGAAAATCCGATCAGCTTGGCCAGCATTATTTCACCCCGCCGGCAGCGGGTTTTGCCGGTTTAACTTCAGGCGCAGCCTCGGGGCCGAGGCCGATCCAGGCGCCCTTCAGCGCCACGATCCCGGCCGTCGCGACCGCACTGCCCGCCTTCAGGTTCGCGTCCATGCTCTGGACCCAGACCTTGCCGCCCACCGCCGAGTTCATCTGGTCCATGGTCTTGACCTTGACCGCGATGAAACCCTGCACATTTCTGACAAAAACATAGGAATCAGCGCCGCTCTTGACCAGCGCGGCAGAGGGCACGCCGATGCTGCCGGCGGCGATCCGGCTACCGACATGATTGGCTTCGACAAATTGATTGAGCTTCAGGCAGCCGTCATTGCCCACTTGTTGCGCCCGGATCAGCGTGCTTTGATTGCTGGCATTGATCTGCGGCGAAATCGCAATCACCTTGGCGCTGCCACAGCCCTTCAATTGCAGCGCATCGCCGATGCGAATTTCCTGCGCCTGCGCGCGCGAAGCCTGGAACTCGATCCACAACGCGCCATCCTTGCTGATGCGCGCGATCGGCATCCCCGCTTCGATGCGCTGGCCAGGATTGAGATTGAGCTCGAGCACGGTGCCGTTCACGCCGGCATTGACCGTCAGCATCGGCGTCAGGGTATTGCTGCTCAATAGTTTCTTCAACTCCCCAGCGCTCATGCCGGCACCGCGCAGCGATTGGTAACGCTCCTTCGCTGCCAGGCTCGCTTGCAGCGCGCTGCCGCGGCTATCCTGAACCCGCGTGAGCGCGATGATGCCTTCCTTGAACAACTGGTCGTCGCGCTCCAGTTTTTGCTGCGCCAACCTGGACTGGATCGCCAGTTGCAGATATTCGCGCTGCATTTCCATCAATGGTTGACTAAACAGCGTCGCCACCGGCGTTGCGGCCTTGACCTGTTGCAGCGAATTCACATGGATGCTCTGGATCACGCCGGAAACGGCCGTGCTCACCAGCGTGATTGCGCTGGTGGGTGCGATCGCCGTGCCCGACAGATGCAAACCATGATCGCCGTCCACCGCGCCCTTGGCTGCGCCAGAGGCAGCCGATGCCGCTTCGGTGCTGATGCCGGAGCGCTCGATCTGCTGTGCGCTGAGGCTGATCTGGCTGCCAGCATCGGCCTGGGCGGACGCCGCGCAGACCGCCAGCACGGCCAATGCAGCAATTTTGCGGCGGATGCCGTCGTGGCAAGCGAGGTGTTGCAAGCGGTTGTTGGACATGAGAAGTCTTCGAAGTTTCAAATGGGAATCATGTTGGGCCGAAGTCCTTAAGGAATTCTTAACAAGCGCTGCATAAAATGCCGACAGGCCAGGAAAATACATGGTCAAATTGAGAACAGGGGATGAATGATGCGTTTGCTACTGGTGGAAGACGATCCGCAACTGGGACGCGCAACCCAGATCGGGCTGGACCAATCCGGCTATGCCGTCGATTGGGTGCAGTCCGCCGAGAGCGCGCTGACCGCCGTGCGGCTGCATCAATACGGCTGCGTGCTGCTCGACCTGGGCTTGCCCAACGCAGACGGCATGGTCGTGCTGCGCAAATTGCGTGGATCCGGTTTTTCCGGCGCGATCCTGATCGTGACCGCGCGCGACCAGATCCACGATCGCATTTCGGGGCTCGACGCCGGCGCCGACGATTTCATCATCAAACCGTTCGACCTCGATGAACTGGCAGCGCGCATCCGCGCCGCCAGCCGCCGGGTGGCCGGCCGCACCCGCGAATTGATCACGCACGGGGACATCGACATCGATGTCGCCACCAGGCTGGTACGCCTGTGTCAAACGCCGGTGACACTGACCAGCCGCGAATTTGCGATCCTGCTGATGCTGATCGAACATGCCGGCCAGATCGTCAGCCGCGAACGGCTGGAAGAAGCGCTGTATGGCTGGGGTGAAGAGATCGAGAGCAATGCGATCCAGGTCCATGTCCATCATTTGCGCAAAAAACTCGGCAAGAGCGTGATCCGCACCATCCATGCAGTCGGCTACACGGCCGACAAGCCGGCTGCGTCATGAGACAGAACTGGTCATTGCGGCGCACCCTACTGGCGCTCATGCTGGTGTTGACGATGTCGGTCTGGGCCTTCAGCGCCGTCATCGTGTATGTCGATGCCGATCACGAAAGCCATGAACTGTTCGATCAATCACTGGCGGAAACGGCGCATTTGCTGCTCACGCTGGCCGACCATGAAGTCATCGAGCGGATGGCGATGTCGCCCGAGGCGCTGGCGGAGTCGGATAATCAAACCATCGCGCAATATTTGAAGTTCCAGGTATGGAATGACAAAGGGCGCATGCTGTACAAGAACAAGGGCGCGCCGGACACCCCTTTTGCGCCCGACGCCAAGCCCGGCTTCGGCTGGCGCACGCTGGACGGCCAGCATTGGCGCACCTATGTGGCCTGGGACAGCAACCAGCATTTGCAGATACAAGTGGCCGAACCGTCGAGCCACCGCAAGGAAATCAGCTGGCGCTTTGCCTACAAATTGCTGCTGTTTGCGCTATTGATTTTGCCGCTGATGGCCGCTGGCATCTGGTGGGCGGTGAACCGCGTGTTCCGCGCGCTGCAGGAATCGGCCAATCAGGTATCGCAGCGCACGCCCAACGACTTGCAGGAAGTGAGCCTCGATGGCGCGCCCAACGAAGTCCATCCTCTGCTGCATGCCATCAATCGCCTGTTCGAACGGGTCAGCCGCACGCTCGAACACGAGCAACGCTTCACCGCCGATGCCGCGCATGAGCTGCGCACCCCGCTGGCAGCGATCAAGACCAATCTGCAAGTGATACAACGCGCCCGCAACGACGCCGAACGCGCCGAATTCATCGTCGGGCTCGGCGTGAGCGTCGACCGCGCCACCCGGCTGGTCGAACAATTGATGACGCTGGCCAGGCTCGACCCGCAGTATGAAGCCAATCACGCGCTGGAAAAGCGGGATTTGTCGGTGCTGCTGGCGGCCCAGTTGCCGGTCCTGCGCGAGCAGGCCGGCAAACAACAACTGCAACTCGATGCCACGCTGGAACCGGCGCTGTGCCTGGTGCATCAAGCCAGTTTCCTGATCCTGTTGCGCAACCTGATCGACAACGCGCTGCGTTACACGCCAGCGGGCGGACGCGTGCACCTGTCTTGCCAGATCCGGCAACAACAGGTTTGCCTGAGCATCGCCGATTCCGGTCCCGGCATTCCGGTCGAGATGCGCATGCGCGTGTTCGACCGCTTCTTCAGGCTGTCCGATGCCGGCAAGTCTGGCAGCGGCCTGGGCTTGTCGATCGCCAAGCGCATCGCCGAAGCGCATCACGCGACAATAGAACTGGCCGATGGCATCGATGGCGCCGGACTGGCGGTGCAAATTTGCTTTCCGCTGTGCCAGGCCGACCAGAAAGAGTTGGCTTAAATTTGAACCTCGTTTAAACCTCGTTTCATCTGCATTTCGACCGCGTTTCAAGCGCGCGCCATCAGCCCATGCCAGCCGATCAACGCTGATCAAAGCCGCGCCATCGCGCGGCTTGCTGTTTTCCAGTTCATCCAACACCCATCTTTTGTAAAACGTCGGCAGGATTTTTCCTGCAGGAACGCTAACATCTTGATATTGATAAAACCTCAAGAAGCGCCAGAATGCATGGTCGCTGTCAAGGTCGATGATAGAGGGTTTGACACAGCGCAAACAACACGGTGTAACAATTTTCATGTGGAAAATGGTCAC
>CANFGA010000212.1 GCA_947446335.1 Oxalobacteraceae bacterium
CGCGAATTGATCGAGCGCGAAATCGACTATTTCTCGGTCATCGAACACGATGGGGTGATCTTCGGCTGCGCCGCACTGTATCCGTTCCCGGCGCAAAAGATGGCCGAGATGGCTTGCCTGACCGTCAATCCGGAAGTCCAGGCCCAGGGCGATGGCGAGCGTTTGCTCAAGCACATGGAAAACCGCGCGCGCGCCGCCGGCTTGAAGAAACTGTTCGTCTTGACCACGCGCACCGCGCACTGGTTTCAGAAGCGCGGCTTCGTTCATGCGACGCTGGACGCGCTGCCAAAAGACCGGCAGCACATGTACAACTGGCAGCGCAAATCACAGGTCTTGATCAAGACTTTATAATCGCATCTTCATTTACTTTTTATCCGGAGTACACATGGCACGCATGGTCCACTGCATCAAATTGAACAAGGAAGCCGAAGGGCTCGATTTGCCACCCTACCCGGGCGAACTGGGCAAGAAACTGTATCTGTCGGTGTCAAAGGAAGCGTGGGCCGCCTGGCTCAAGCACCAGACCATGCTGGTCAATGAAAACCGCCTGAACCTGGCCGACGCGCGCGCCCGCAAATACCTGGCCACGCAGATGGAAAAGCACTTCTTCGGCGACGGCGCCGATGCCGCAATGGGCTACGTGCCGCCGGCCGAGTAAGCTGCTGCCGCGCCGTTCCCGTGCCAGGTGTCGCCGGCACTTCGGGGCGGCTCAACGCAACAAGTCGAGCTTGCCAGCTCGGCTCTGCAAGCGCGGGCCCGATTCGCACTACCGCAACGACGGCCTCGTTGCCGCATACCCGCACTCTCTTGCAATCATCGGGCCTGACATCATCAGCGCCGCTGCGGCGCCCGAACCCGGCATCGCGCCACTTCAAATTATTTCCTAAGCTAAATTTTTTATAGCAATCATGGCTTGCGGCTGCGCGCAAATATGAGAAAATACATGACATTGTCTTAAAACAATATCAGGGAAAAATGGACTCACAGAAAACGGCGCTCATCGTCGACGACAGCCGCGTCTCGCGCATGATCACGCGCCATTACATCGCCAATCAACATCCCGACTGGATCATCGAAGAAGCGGCCACCGGCGAAGAAGCGCTGGAGCGGATTACATCGGTACGCCCGCGCTTGATCCTGGTCGATGTCAACATGCCCGGCATGGGCGGCATCGCGGCGGCGGAACAATTGTCCAGGCTCTGCCCGCAAGCCCATGTCTCGCTGTTGACGGCCAATGTGCAAAGCGCCACGCGCAAGCGCGCCGCCGAAATCGGCGTCGGCTTCCTCGAAAAGCCGGTCAGCGAAGAGCGCATCCATCAATTGCTCGCTGCGCTAGAATCATGATCGTCCTGAACGAACTCGAGCACGATGCGCTGGTTGAAATCTTCAACATCGGCGTCGGCCACGCGGCCGCCTCGATGAGCGGGATCGTCAATGAAGAAGTGATGATGTCGGTGCCGTCGATCAGTTTTCTGGACCGCGCCAGCGCGGCCCAATTGCTGAGCAACAAGGAAGAGGAGCGCATCTGCGGCGTCAGCCAGCACTATGAGGGTGCATTCAACACCGAAGCGATCCTGATGTTCCCCGAGAACAAGAGCCTGGAGATCGTGCGTTTGATGGTGGGTGAACTGGTGCCGCTGCAGGAATTGAGCGAGATGGAACAGGAAGCGATGAGCGAGATCGGCAACATCATCCTCAATTCTTGCGTCGGCACGCTGGCCGATATTTTCCAAATGGAATTGCACGGCTCGCTGCCGCTCTACCACGTGGGCACCAGCGCCGAAATCATGAGCGCCTCCGGCAGCGCCGACGACACCACGGTGCTGATGCTGCACATCGACTTTGTCCTCGAAAAACACCAGATCCGCGGCTACGTCGCCTTCATTCTCGATCTGAGCTCGCTGCACGACTTGAAACACCAGATCAACCTCTATCTGCTGCGACTGACGGGCACGGCGTGACTGGCATGCATGGCGTGGCTGACATCGATGCAGCCATTGGAGCAGGCATTGAAACAAGCACCACGCTGCCCGATGCGCAACGCCTGAGCCTGCTGGAAAATGTGATGAAGGCGGCCAACCTGGGCGCCATCGTGCTCGATGGCGAGCACCGCATCGTGCTGTGGAACCGCTGGATGGAGCGCCATTCAAGTTGCGCCGCCAACGCCGCGCTCGGGACTGATTTCTTTGCCTTGTTTCCCGACTTGCGGCAAAAGCGGGTCGGCTCGGCCATCGTTCAAGCGCTGCGCGACAACTTTCCATCGCTGCTGTCACAAACGCTGAACAAGGCGCCCTTTCCCTTGTATGCCAATGCGATGCTGCGCGGCGAGCGCATCCAGCAGGCAGTGGCGATCACGCCCATCGATGTGGCTGGCGCAGGGCGCCACTGCCTGATCCAGATCAACGATGTCAGCAATGCGGTCGGGCGCGAAAAACTGCTGCGCGACCAGACGCTGGTGCTGCGCACCGAAACGTTTCTCGACGGCTTGACCGGCGTCGCGAACCGACGCCACTTCGACATGGCGATGGAGAAGGAATTACGCCGCGCCAAGCGCATCGGCAGCGCGCTGTCGCTGCTGATGATCGATATCGATCACTTCAAGTCTTACAACGATCATTATGGCCACCAGCAAGGCGACGCCTGCCTGATCAGGGTCGCCGGGGCGCTGGCGTCCACGCTGCAACGCCCGGGCGACTTGCTGGCGCGCTATGGCGGCGAGGAATTCGCAGCCATCCTGCCCGAGACCGGCGCAGACCATGCATGGCAACTGGCCGAAGCGATACGCGCCAGGGTGGAAGAACTGAACATCAGCCACGCCCATGCCGGCAGCATCAAGCAAGTCACCGTCTGCATCGGCATAGCGAGCCAGGACATCCACGCCCCGCTCGAGAGCGGCGACTTGATCGGCGCCGCCGACCGTGCACTCTATCTGGCCAAGCACGCCGGACGCAACCGGATCATGGCGCAAAGACCGGGCCAGAGCGAACCGGAAGCAAGCTGACAGCTGCCATCACATCGGCTTGCACTGCCGTAATTCGCAGCGCGCCAGAAAGACCTTGCCGTTGTCGCACGCCATCCGGTACACCTCGACCGGACCGGGCTCCGTGATCAGCCCGGCACCCATGCCACCAAGACAGGAGGCGCTTCTGGCGAGGCGCTCGACCGTGGCCGACGACGCGCCGGTGCGAAACGGAACGCGCTCGATCTCGACACCATCGAAGGCCACGCGCACGTCGCCAGGCGGCACCGGCGCGGTGCCAGCCCCTGCCACCGCAACCACGACCGTGGCCGGGGGGCGCAAGTCCAGGCAAGGCACGCACACGCATCCGCCCAGAGCGCAACACATCGACAGCACCAGTAATCGCTTCATCGCCACCCTCGTTTCAATCAGACATCGCTATCAAAAAGTCAGCTTGCGCACGCCACCTGGCGTGCCGAGCAGACAAACATCGGCGCCACGCTGCGCAAACAGGCCGACCGCGACCACACCGGCGATGTGGTTGATTTCCCGCTCCAGAGCGACCGGATCAACAATCTTCAAGCCGACCACATCGACGATCATCGCGCCATTGTCGGTGATGAACGCGTCCTGACCATTGGCCTGCAGGCGCAAACGCGGCTGTCCGCCCAGTTTGGCCAACTCGCGCATGACCGCTGCGCGCGCCATCGGCAATACTTCCACCGGCAGCGGGAATTGCCCCAGCACGTCGACCAGCTTGGAACCGTCGGCGATGCAAACGAACTGGCGCGCCACCGAGGCCACGATCTTTTCGCGCGTCAATGCGGCGCCGCCACCCTTGATCATCGCGCCGCTGGCCGTGATTTCATCAGCGCCGTCGACATAGACGGCGATCGACGTCACATCGTTCAAATCGAACACCAGAATGTCGTGGCCGCGCAAACGCGCCGCAGTCGCCTCCGATGATGCCACGGCGCCCTTGATGCGGTGCTTGACCAGCGCCAGTTCATCGATGAAAAAATTGGCGGTCGAACCGGTGCCTACACCGATGATGTCGCCATCGACAACATACTCGATGGCAGTGCGGGCAACAGCTTGTTTCAATTCGTCTTGGGTCATGATGTCAGTTGGAAAAAGGAATGGACGTATTCTAGCGGATCGCCGCCTTGGGGCAACAAAGAAAATCTTCTGGTAAACAAATGCAGGTGAGAAATAAGGGCGCGCTCCCCCGGCATGAACAGGCTAGGCTTTGCAAAAAATACTTGAAACATAGCACTTAGTGCTATACATTACAAGAACCAGAGAAATCAGAGACAAGATGGCTATTTACAAAACAAAATGGTTTTCCCGCTGGGAAGGAAAGCAGGATCTGAACGATGCAGCGTTATGCACAGCGGTAGAGGAATTGAAAAGAGGCTTGTTCGAGGCGGATCTTGGCAGTGGTTTGTTCAAAAAACGCATTGCCCGCCCGGGTCAAGGCAAAAGTGGAGGCTACCGTACCCTGATCGCCACCAATCGGAATGCCCGGTGGATTTTTGTGTATGGTTTTGCCAAGAATGAGCGCAGCAATATCGACAAAGATGAAGAGCAGGCGTTGAAAAAATTGAGCGAATATTTTATCGGATTGTCCGAAGCAAGATTGGCAAAGGCCTGTCAAGCCGAAGAGTTAACAGAGGTACATTGCGATGCGTAAAACCAGATCTTCCATTCTCGACGCCGTTCATGAAACAGCACAAGGCCTTCATGATGCCAATGTCATGGATAAATTGACGATGCGTGAATTTGATCGGCTTTGCCTGCCGCCGATCGCGTCGTTGCCGCCCGAAGAAATTCGCCAGATCCGTCAAAAATCGCATGTCAGCCAGGCCGTTTTTGCCGCCCTGCTCAATACCAGCCTTTCCACGGTTCAAAAATGGGAAATTGGCCAGAAACATCCTGCAGGAACAGCGCTGAAGCTTCTGCATCTGGTGCAGAAAAAAGGACTGGACATCATCATTTAGCATTCCGGAAAGACCGACGCGTTACTTGACTATCCCCAGAAACACCGCCAGCGAGCGCTCGACCTTCATCATCAGGTCGGCATCGATGTGTCCCAAGACCGGCCCGATCTTGTCGCGTTTGACCGTGATGGCCTTGTCGATCATGACCTGCACAGGCTGTTCCAATCCATTGTCGGCGTCCGCTGGCACGGTGATGCGCAGCAAAGGCGCCGCGACCAGGGTACTTGTTGTCGGCAACACGGTCACCGTGGCGTGTTCGGCGAACTGGTCGGCCTGAATCACCAAAGCCGTCCTCGGCTTGCCGGCATCGCCCTGTACCGCGATGGTCACGAAGTCACCTCGGATCATGTTGTCCAGCCGTCCACATCTGCCACTGCTTGCTCCATCAAATTCCCGATCTGTGTATCGGCCATGTCAGCCTGGGCAACCAGGCGGCATTGACGCTGACATTCTTCCAAAAAACCCGGGCGCCGGGTATCGGCCACCCAGATCTCGACCGGGCGCATGCCGGCCAGACGCATTGCGTCGCGGTAGCGCTGAACCCGTACATTGACATGTGTCGTCGCCATTTTATCGCCTTTGAAGTCGTTCGCTGCAGTGCTGCGCTGAAAAAAGTGACTGCTTGCACTTGCTTTTGCTGTACAGCATGGTTATCAATGGTAACAAAATTTATCGACTATCGGTTTTTTCAATTGTTACTGGTAACAATAAATTACAAAAATGATGCTGGATGGCGATGGATGGCTGCCGACGTCGGCACCGAAAAATGTCAGCCGTGACAACACCATCCCAAGAATATCGCCTCGATGCAAGGGCAAGACATTGAAAATTGACTTTCCAGATCGATAACTAAAAATTTGACACTGAAAATATTTTCAAAAAAATGTTTACCAACCCTAAACTTTTAAAAACTCGATCCGATACCAGTAGTAACAACAGCGGTTTGAATGCATCCAACACCAGGAGGCAGGCCAAAGTTGGCGGCACATA
>CANFGA010000213.1 GCA_947446335.1 Oxalobacteraceae bacterium
ACGTCTTGCGCACGTTTATTAATATGGAAACATAGCCACCATCAAAAAAGAAATGGCGTAGTGCTAGGTAGTAACATCACGAAAACTATTTCAGGAAAATTGTGTTGTTAAGACTTTTGCATGAATTTCATTTATTTAAACGAGGCGAGGGGTATCGGCATGCTTGAGACGTCTGAACGCTGGGGAATATTGGGGCCGGACATGTTGACGTCCAGTCGGCGCGTACGCACGCTCGAAATCGGAGCCGCCGTCCGACAATTCAATGAATTGGCAGTCCCTGGAATGGGAAGCATCTGGACCGGTCGACAACTACTTTGGCCTTTGATCGGGATTGCTGCTGCGAATTTGGCGCGTCGTGCAGTTGCAATGTCGAACATAGAGGCCGCAAATGCCGTCGAGGCCCTCGCCTGCCTCACAACGCTGCGCCACACTCGGTCGGACCCTCGCCTTCGGGGCACGACTAAGCTCCAGGGCACAAAGGATTATTCGTTTCGTGTCGTGCGCCGGCCCGGTTTCTATGTCACGCAGCCGATGAGAACATCTGCCGTGCAACCTCTGCTTGCACTTGGACTGGTGGACTCAAATGCGGCGCTTTTTAATGCCTATCAGTTGTCTGAAGCAGGAAAGGCGTTTCTTGACGCGGCGTGTGCTCCATATCCGCTGTGCTATCACAACAACGGTGTCGTAGAGACGATTGCGCAGTGGATGATGGGCAGCGATCACAACGTTGTCCGTAACGAGAAGCTCAACGAGGCAATTACGCCACTCGCACCGTTACCTGAGTACGCAGCACAGATCCTGATCGACAGATTGCCGGACGCAGCGATCAGAAATCGATGCGACGGAGGGCAGCGCTTGAATGGGTCGGGCGCTCTTCGACCGCACATCATCCGGATGACCTAGAGGGCGACGCTCCGCATGAACTCGCGCAGTTACATTGGCAGGATATCCGGGCAGGCGCTTGTTTTTTTCGCGCACGGGATGCGGCGATCGACGTGCTCGATCGATCTGAGCAATTCATGGGGCCAGCAGGGGTTCCGCTGCCGCTTGATGCGCCACTACCGGAAAGTGTCCGATCTGCATTGGCAAGCGCGCGGGAAATCTGTGCTGCATTTCTGGTGCATGCTGAAGGCCGGAAATATGAAGAAAGTGGTATCGGTTTTTGCCGGGATATGCTGGAGCAAGAGGACTACTTGACGCTGAAAAAGTTGGTGGCGCGTGATGGTCGCGTGCTCCGGATCGATGGCAACGTTGTTCTTCCTGCGATGGGCTTCCAAGGAGGTGCTCCCGAGAGCGCTTCTGATGCACAAAGCGGGGAAGAGGCGACGGTTGCGCTGACCGACGGGGCGAGGCTGCCAGCGGGTGTCTCCTTTCGTTTGCGTAACCTGATGCTGCTTGACCTAGACCTTCACGGCAATCTTGGGAGTTGGCTTGAAACCGGAGGACAAGCATGAGCCAGTTCATTCCTCCTTCGCTATTACAGCACTTTGTGCCGCCCGACGATTACACAGGCACATTTTGCTGGCTGACCGGGTACTCAGCAGATGCGAGTTTTCTCTCTGCAGCGGCTGAGCGTTTCACGCAACATACCGACGGGCAGCGTGCTGCGCAAGGTGCCATTGCGATTGTTGCCCTACTTGACGTGGGGCAAAAACAGATCAATTCCACAGACGCACCGGGGGTCCTGCATGTGCCGCTAACGCAGAAGCAAAATTTCGCACTTCTCCACGCGAAGGTTGCCTTGCTTAGATTTCGTCATGTCGATTCGCCAGAAAAATGGTGCTTGCGCTTGCTCGTCTCAACCGGTAACTGGACCCGTCAGACACTAGAAAAGAGTCTTGACCTTGCATGGTCGATCAACCTGTTTTCGGAAGAGTTACGGTCGAGCGAAGCCGCCCACCGGCAAGCCCGGGCCGATGTTTTAGCAGGATGGAAGCTTTTTGAATGGTTGATGCCCCTATTTGACTTGAGCGCGTTGTATGCAGAGCCATACAGCCTGACCACCATCGCGCGCGAGCAGCTTCGCCAGTCCTGCGGTGGGTTGGCAACGCGGGGCTTACCGAAATCGCGCTTTTTTGATTCAAGAAAAAACTCGCTGCTGACACAGGTGCTCAAGCTCGCGCCGTTGCCCTCGCCAACACGTATGGCCAATAGATTGATCATGGGATCTGGGTTTTTCGAAACCAGTACCGGTAGTGGTGTACCTGTGGTTCTGGCGAAGATTGCAAGTGACCTCAAACAACGCGGATTCCTTAACCGGCACTGCGAGGTTGACGTAATCGCCGAGCCAGCAGACTGCCAAGCGGTGTCGACTTCGCTTGCTGCAATGAATGCACTGGGCTGGCGCATTCGGCCGCCGGGGCAGCCGCATTTCATTGGTAACGTTTCACGGCGGTTGCATGCAAAATTCATCTTCGCTGGTCGCCGCCGGAAGGGCTCCCGCGCGTGCCTGGATGCCTGGCTTTATCTTGGGTCCGGAAATCTAACAGCACCAGGATTCCTGGTCGGCTGTCCTAGTGGAAATCTGGAGGCAGGACTTGTCATTGCCGACGATTCCCTTGAATGGGATAAGGTACGCGGTATGGCACCCGCCGCATGGCTGGAAAACAGGTTGCCAGTGCAATTCAAGGATGAAATCGTCGATCCCGGCGCGCTGGCAACCGGGCCCGGCATGCCAGACCGGCCGGCCGCGTTTCTTGCGGCGCCAATTTCATGGTGCCGTTATGTGGCGGCGTCTGACGATTCCGTAGCGTGTCTCCTCTTGCCCGACCATGTTTTGCCGGTCGAGATCCTCGATACGCAATTACAGGCATGTGTTCGGCTCGGATCTCAGAGCGTGGCGTGGCCAGGCGAGCAGCAGCCGTCTGTTACAGTTCGCTGGCAGGAAAACGGCGTGGTCAACCAATGCAGCATCCCCGTCATCGATGCCGCTGGCCGGATCGCTGCGATGCCACTGCCAGAACTTGACCTCGAGTCAGCATGGTTTCAATTGCAGCAGTTTCCGAACGCGCCTGCCGAAGAAGACTCGGAAGCCGATACTCGTGAATTCAATCGCAACGATACGCCGCCTTCCGTAAGACATTCGACCACATCCGACAGCGGTATTCGCGCCATGATGCGCCTCATCGAAAGCGTTGCTCACAAGCAGTCTGGCATTTCGCTTGCGGATTGGGACGCTTGGTGTGTCAGTCTGGAGCAAGCATTGCGGCAGGCGGCGCACTGCAGTGCGGTCAAGGCTTTTGCTGCGGAAGTCGCGCTGAATCCTCTGATCGTATTGGGCCAGCCATGCAGCCTGCCCGCCTTCGCGCATGAAGTCGAGTCGCCTCAAAACAATCGTCTCCAGCGCTTGTTGAGCGATGTCGCAGGATGCTGGGGCATGGTCGACATGGCGCCGAGCGCAGACTTTTAGGAGAATGAGATTGAACTGGAATGACGTCGCTGAACGTATCGAACAAATGGTTCTGCTTGAAGAAATACAAGAAAACTACGGAAATTCACGGCTCAACGCTGGCCAGCGGGCTAGTCTTCGGTTGTTTGGAAAACGACTCCCGCATAACGGTGTCGTATTGGCTGACGAAGTCGGCATGGGAAAAACCCGGATTGCCGTTGCAGTCATCGAAGCAGTTGTGCATTGCGGCGGTCGGGTCGCAATCCTGATACCCAGCGGTCTTGGCTACCAATGGCATCGCGAACTTGTCGCCGGAAGCGTGATCGCTGACCCTGTCTTGCGCGGAATAGTCGGGTACATGGATGCTTGGGCCGAGCCAAATCGCTTGCCCTACCACCGTCGCCACGTCGTGACACTATCCCACGCGTTTAGCAACTGGACCATCCGGAAACAGGCGGACGAGCGGCGATGGATCCTGTTGCCCGCCGTCGTTGCAACGCTTCGAAGTGTCCTTGGCCACAGTGCTGCATCAAGGCAGTTGGCGGCGGTCCGCAAACTTGACGGCGGAGCGGACGCTCTGGTTGCCGCAGCAGAGATCGTTGTTAGATACGTGTCCTGCACAAAGAAAGATAATAGTCCGCTCCTGAAATTTGCGGAGACAGCGAAATGGGCGCCACTCCTGCGAGCCGCCGAGTACGGCGCACAGACAGTGAATCGTCGCATGCTTATGACGGTGGTCGGGCTCGGGCTCGGTCGCTTCGATCTGGTCATAGTCGACGAGGCGCACAAGAGCCGAGGCAAGGACGCACGCCTGTCAGTGCTGTTGGATGATATGCTGACTGTCGATCCAAAAGCGCGCTTTATTGCAATGAGCGCGACGCCTGTCGAGGTGGATGCAGCGCAGTGGTTGCAGACACTCGGGCGGATACGCTTCGACCAAGTGCGATTGCCGGCGATCAAGGGAGCAATTGAAGGCTACACGAAAGCGCTCGAACATGTGCGCCGTTCCTGGCGGACCAGCGTGCAGGCCCGTGAGGATTATCTCAACGCGGCCCGCGAATTCCAACGCGAATTAGGCGACTTCGTGCTGCGTCGCGACAAGCGCGAGGACATGGACGTGCAGCTTTTTCATAAGCACGGCGGTCGTCATTACCGCGATACCGGAAGCGAGATTCTGATCGACACGCATACGCTGGACATGCCTTGGAAGCGAGCAATATGCGCGGCAGAGGCCCTGTCGGTAATCTCCCGGCCAGGGGACATGAGTGACAAACTACTCCGGCTTACGCTTGCCAGCGGCCATGGTACGGCGAAATTCCTGGACCAGAATGACGGTGATGAAGGTCTGATTGAAAAGCAACTTGACGAGGAGCGTGCCAGCGGTGCAAAAGTGGCCGAAGCGGCCCCTTTAGAACTGACCAGTGATGCGAAGGCGCGCGCGAAATGGTGGCGCAACGTGTTGCTGACGGCGTTACGCAGCGTCAAAGATCCAATCTTTGCCCATCCGGCGATTGCAGCGGCCGTGGCGGCAATCGAACGCCGCACCGGGGCTGGAGAAAAGGTACTGGTTTTCGGGCGATATACCCGGCCGATGCAAACCCTTGAGCAATTGCTCAACGCAAGGGAGATGCTGCGCAGGCTTGCGCAAGGCCGTTATTGGCCGCAAAGCATATTGCGTGATGGCGCCGGTACTAGTCAGTGGCCCGCGGTACGCGCTGCGTACATGCAATGGCAAAACGAAAACGGGATACCGCATCCTGTCGCTCTTGAAGGAATCAATGCTTTTCTTGCAAAGCAATCGCGGGACGAGCGCAATTTACGTGAACGTTTTCGCAATCGGCTGGTGAGCGAGTTAAAAAACCATGTGGCCTCTTTGCCTATTTATGGTCTGTTATGGGAGGGCTTGCAGGCAGCATCGCAGCGACACCAACTTGGTCAAGACGATACTCATCCCGTCGCGATATTGGCACGGGCCCTCCTTGAGACCACCGCAAATACGGCCGCCGACATGGATGCGGCGGAACTTGGACGGGAATTCATCGCCCTAGCCGACGCCGTTCTCGATAACGATCCATTTACTCAAGATGAAAAAATCAAGGTCGGCGCAGACAAGGGCTGGTCTCTTTTCGAGAAGCGACTTAACGAGGAGTACGCCACGCGCACCGGGATATTCGCGCGTTGCATGAATGGTCAGACTGAGCTCAGTACGCGACGGATCATTCAGCAATCTTTCAATCGGTCCGGCGCAGGCCCGATGGTTCTCATCGCGCAGTCCCTCGTCGGACGTGAAGGCCTGAATCTGCACGAAGCCTGCCGGGTCGTCATCCTGCTGCATCCGGAATGGAATCCGGCCGTGGTTGAACAACAGATCGGTCGGGTTGACCGGGTGGGTAGCCACTCAATCCACCCAAGTTAAGAGTTGATTTGATAAGTAACAAACTACACGCTGTTTTCGCTTGACATCGAATTTTAAAAATCGGCTGGCAGTGAGCTTTTTATTGCTCACCGTCAACCATGACTCTCGCCACGATTTTTGCCGACTTTGCCG
>CANFGA010000214.1 GCA_947446335.1 Oxalobacteraceae bacterium
CGACGACGGCAGCCTGTCCCGATTTCGCCTACAGCCCATCGGTGTCTGCTTGCGTGGTGCGCAAGTTGCAGCAAGCGGGCGCGATCCTGATCGGAAAAACCAATCTGGACCAGTTTGCAACAGGTCTGGTCGGCACCCGCTCGCCTTACGGTGCGGTGCGCAATGCGATCGATCCGGCCTATGTGTCGGGCGGCTCCAGTTCCGGCTCTGCGGTTGCGCTCGCGCTGGGATTGGTCAGTTTTTCGCTCGGCACCGATACCGCAGGGTCGGGCCGGGTGCCGGCTGGCTTCAACGGCATCGTCGGCTTCAAGCCCACGCGCGGGCTGCTCAGCACGCAGGGAGTCGTGCCGGCTTGCCGCACGCTCGACTGTGTCGCGGTGTTCGCGCAAAACGTGCAAGATGCCTGGCGCGTGCTGCATGCCAGCGCCGGTTTCGATGCCGAAGACGCGTATTCGCGCCCGGTGCCGCAAGATGGGCCACGGATGCGCGGATACCGGATTGCAGTGCCACAAGTGCTTGAATTCTTTGGCGATCAACAGGCAAGACAGGCTTTTTCTGCAGCCATGGCGCAGGTGGCGCTGTTGCCCGGTGCGCAAGTATCTTCCATTGCATTTTCACCCTTCGCCGAAGCTGCCGCCCTGTTGTATCAGGGGCCTTGGGTGGCCGAGCGGCGCGCGGCGATCGGCGACTTTTTCGATGCACAGCCGCAGGCGATGGATCCGACGGTGCGCAAGGTCGTGGCCCAGGCCGATCGCTTCGATGCCGTCGACGTGTTCAACGGCAGCTATCGGCTGGCGCAATTGAAGCGCGAAGCCGAGATCCTGCTGGCTGACGTCGACTTTTTGATCGTGCCTACTGCGCCGACGATGCCCACTCTGGCTGCGGTCGAGGCCGAGCCCGTGCTGCGCAACAGCGAACTGGGCTATTACACCAACTTCGTCAATTTCTTCGACATGGCAGCCATCGCGATGCCCGGTCCGGTGCGCAGCGATGGCTTGCCAGCGGGCATTACCCTGATCGGGCGCTGCGGCAGCGACCATTTGCTCGCTGCCGCCGGCGCCGCGATCGAAGCCGCGCTGGCGCAAACGAGCCCATCGACGCATGCCGTGCCGCGCCGCAATCTGGCCTCAGATCCGTTGCCTTTCTCCGAGCCGACGCTGCGCCTTGCCGTCGTCGGCGCGCATCTGGAAGGTCAGCCATTGAACTGGCAATTGCAAGAGCGCGGCGCGCGCAAAGTGCAAACAACGACAACGTGCGCCTCGTATCGGCTGCATGCCTTGCCCGATACCACGCCGCCCAAGCCGGGCCTGGCGTTCGTCAGAGCAGGCGGGGTGGCGATCGCAGTCGAAATATGGGAAATGCCGCTGCGCCATTTCGGCAGTTTCGTCGCCGCGATCCCCGCGCCGCTGGGCATCGGCACGCTGCAACTGGCCGACGGGCAGCTGGTCCAGGGCTTCATTTGCGAAGCCTGGGCCTTGGACGGTGCGCGCGACATTTCTTCGTATGGTGGCTGGCGCGCCTATCTCGATGCTGGCGCTGGCCAACCCACGCACTGATCATCCCCAGTTTCCCCCTCATTTTTCATTCAACTTACTTCAATTTACTTCACCCACTTACTTGCGAGAACCGTCCATGAGCCACTCCAGCCACTTCAGCCGCCGCCGATTCCTGACCACGTCCAGCATCGTCGCCCTTGCCACATCGCTGCCTTATCAACTGGCGCAGGCAGCCGGTGAAAAACTGACGGTCGGTTTCATTTATGTCGGGGCGCGCGATGATTTCGGCTATAGCCAGTCGCATGCGCAAGCGGCGGCCATCATCAAGAAGATGCCTGGAATCAAGGTCATCGAAGAAGAAAACGTCCCTGAAACGGTGGCGGTACAAAAAAGCATGGAAGCGATGATCCGGCAAGACGGTGCGACGCTGATTTTTGCGACCTCGTTCGGTTACTTCGATCCGCACGTGATCAAGGTTGCAGAGAAATATCCGAACGTGCGCTTCGCCCATTGCGGCGGCATGTGGACCAAGGGCAAGCACCCGGTCAATGCCGGCAGCTTTTTCGGCTATATCGAGGAATGCCAGTATCTCGATGGCGTCATCGCCGGCCACATGAGCAAGACCAAGAAACTCGGCTTTGTTGCCGCCAAGCCGATCCCGCAAGTGCTGCGCAACATCAATGCCTTCACGCTCGGCGCGCAGTCGGTTGACCCTGCCATCACGACGCGCGTCATTTTCACCGGCGACTGGTCGATGCCGGTCAAGGAAGCGGAAGCGGTCAACAGCCTGGTCGACCAGGGCGTCGATGTGCTGACCTGTCACGTCGATGGCCCGAAGGTGGTCGTCGAGACCGCAGAAAAGCGCGGCGCGATGACGTGCGGCTATCACGCCAGCCAGGCCAAGCTGGCACCGAAAGGCTATCTGACCGGCGCCGAATGGCAATGGGCCACGCCTTACACGGCAATCGTCAAGGCGGCGCAGGAAGGCAAGCCGATGATCAACTTCTTGCGCGGCGGACTCAAGGAAGGTTTCGTCAGCACGTCGCCGTATGGAGCGTCGGTTTCGGGCGCAGCGAAAACCAAGGCCGATGCGATCAAGGCGAAGATGATCGCCGGACAATTCCCGATCTTCAAGGGGCCGCTCAAGGATAACAAGGGCAAGATTGTGATTCCTGCCGGCATGGTGCAGACGCAAACCGATCCGGCGCTGGAAGCGATGAATTACCTGGTGGCTGGCGTCATCGGTCAGGTCTAGGTACGCCGGGATGATGCGCAACATGTTTTTGCGATCGCCGCCACTGTTGTCGCCACTATTGTCGCCGCTGTTGCCCCTGCTGCCGACCTTGTGCGCGCTGGGAGGTGCTCTGCTGATGTTCATCCTGTTTCTTGCGCTGCAGGGTCAGCCGGCGCTGGAAGCGTGCAAGCTCATCGTCGAAGGGGCATTCGGGTCCTGGTTCGCGCTCGAAAACACGCTGGCGCGCGCCGCGCCGCTGATGCTCACCGCATTGTGCGTGGCGCTGCCGGCGCGCGCCGGCTTGGTCATCATCGGCGGCGAAGGCGCTCTGGCGCTGGGTGGACTGGCCGCCGCAGTGGTGCCGTTGATGTTGCCAGCCGCCTTTGCAGCGACACCGACCTTGCTGCTGATGGCGCTTGCGGCGATGGTCGCCGGCGGCTTGTGGATTGCATTTGCCGGCGCTCTCAGGCAGTTTCGCGGCATCAACGAGACGATCGGCAGCCTGTTGCTGTCCTATATTGCGCTGGCCGTGTTCCGGCATCTGGTCGAAGGGCCGCTGCGCGATCCGGGCAGCTTGAACAAGCCTTCCACGGTGCCGCTGGCGCCCGAGTATCTGATCGGCACGCTGCCTGGCATCGATGTCCATTGGGGCCTGTTCTGGGGTGTGCTCGCTTGCGTCGCCGCCTGGGTCTTGGTGCGGCAAGGGATCTTCGGTTTTTCGATGTCGATTGTCGGCGGCAATGCGCGTGCCGCCCGCCTGGTGGGCTTGCCGGTGAACCGGATCGTGCTCACTGCCTGCCTGCTCGGTGGCGCTGCCGCCGGCCTGGCCGGCATGCTCGAAGTGGCGGCGGTGCATGGCAGCGCCAACACGGCGCTGCTGGCCGGTTACGGCTTCAGCGGCATCCTGGTCGCTTTTGCCGCGCGCCAGAATCCGCTCGCGATCATCGTGTGCGCGTTGCTGATCGGCGGCATCGAAGCGTCGGGCAGCTTGCTGCAGCGCAGGCTGGACTTGCCCGACGCCACCACGCTGGTGTTGCAAGGGTTGTTGTTCGTCAATTTGCTGGCATGGGAATCGCTGACCGGGCGTCTGGCGGCCTGGCGCTTGCGCCTGCAAGACACCAAAGTGGAGCCGATTCATGGTTGATCTTTTGCTTGATTTCGATTTTGCCGCGCTGGCACTGGCCTTGTTTGCCGGTGCAATCCGGGTTGGCACGCCATTTCTGTTCGTCAGCCTGGGCGAATGCCTGACTGAAAAAGCCGGCCGCGTCAATCTGGGCCTGGAAGGCATACTGGTCTGTGGCGCGATGAGCGGCTATGCCGGTTCGCTGCTGACCGGTTCCCCCTGGTTGGGCGTGCTCGCTGCCGGCTTGACCGGCTTGCTGCTGGGCGCCTTGCACGGCATGGTCTGTTCGCTCAAGGGCGTCAACGACATTGCCTTTGGCATCGCCTTGATGCTGTTTGGCACCGGCCTCGCATTTTACCTTGGCAAGCCGTTCATACAGCCGCAGGCGCCGATGTTGCCATCGATCGCCCTGGGCGGCTGGAGCAGCGATCCGCAACTGCAAAACGCATTGCAAATCAACGGCTTGTTCATCGCCGGCGCCTTGCTGGCCGCGCTCTTGCATTGGGGCTTGCGCAACACGCGCTGGGGCCTGGTGCTGCGCCTGGTCGGCGACCATGCTGAAACGGCGCGCGCTCTCGGTTACCGCCTGTTGCCGGTGCGCGTCGCAGCGACCGCTGTCGGCGGTTTTTTTGCCGGCGTCGGCGGCGCTTACCTGTCCTTGTATTACCCCGGCAGCTGGAACGAGGGACTCTCGAGCGGGCAAGGCTTGATGGCTGTCGCACTGGTCATCTTTGCACGCTGGCAACCGCTGCGTTGCCTGATGGCCGCGTTGATCTTTGGCGCGGCCGGCGCGCTCGGGCCGGCCTTGCAATCGCTGGGCATCACGTCGGGCTATTACCTGTTCAATGCGGCGCCCTATGTATTGACGCTGCTGATCATGATCGTCACTTGCCGGCCCGATCGTACCCTGGGCGGCGCACCGGGCGAACTGAGCCTGACGCGCTGATGCGCTGAATTTGCATACACTTTATTTCATTCAAAAGGAAAACCCATGTCAGGATTAGGCGGACTCAATAAATCTCCCGGCGGTGTCGTGATCGGTCTGGCGCAGTTGCAATTGCCCGATCCACATACGCGCGCAGCATTGTGGGAGCAGACCATGAAAGTGGTCGCGATGGTTGGCAAGGCCAGGCGCAGCATGCCGACGATGGATCTGATCGTGTTTCCCGAATATTCGCTGCACGGCTTGTCGATGGACACCAGCGCAGAGATCATGTGCACGCTCGATGGCCCCGAAGTTGCCGCGCTGCGCGACGCCTGCATCGCGAACCGGATCTGGGGCTGTTTTTCGATCATGGAATGGAATCCGCACGGCAATCCGTACAACAGCGGGTTGATCATCGATGACCAGGGCGTGACCCAACTGTATTACCGCAAGCTCCATCCGTGGGTGCCGGTCGAACCGTGGGAGCCGGGCAACCTGGGCATTCCGGTTTGCGACGGGCCCAATGGCAGCAAGCTGGCGCTGAGCATCTGTCACGACGGCATGTTCCCCGAGATGGCGCGCGAGTGCGCCTACAAGGGCGCCGAGATCATGATCCGCACCGCCGGCTACACCGCGCCTATCCGCCACAGCTGGAACATCACCAACCAGGCCAATGCGTTTTGCAACCTGATGCAAACAGCCAGCGTCTGCATGTGCGGCAGCGATGGCACCTTCGATTCGATGGGCGAAGCGATGTTCGTCAACTTCGATGGCGTGCCCATGGCCCAGGGCGGCGGGCGTCCCGATGAAATCGTCAGCTGCGAATTGCGCCCGGACCTGGTGCGCGAGGCGCGCCGCCATTGGGGCGTCGAGAACAACATCTATCAATTCGGGCATCGCGGTTACGTGGCCGTCAAGGGCGGCGCGCAAGATAGTCCCTACACCTACATGCGCGATCTGGCAGCGGGGCGCTATTGTCTGCCATGGGAAGACGAGATCGTGCACAAAGACGGCAGCGCATTCGGTTACCCGGCGCCGACGCGCAGCTTCGAGCCCGGGAGCGCACAATGACCTTCGTTCATGCCGATCCTTATCCATGGCCATTCGATGGCAATCTTGCGCCGCACAACACGGCGTTGCTGATCATCGACATGC
>CANFGA010000215.1 GCA_947446335.1 Oxalobacteraceae bacterium
AAACCCCATTTCGTGCGTGACGACCATCATCGTCATCCCTTCCTGGGCCAGGCCGACCATCACGTCGAGCACTTCATTGATCATTTCCGGGTCGAGCGCCGAGGTCGGCTCGTCGAACAGCATCGCGATCGGATCCATAGCCAATGCGCGCGCGATCGCGACACGCTGTTGCTGGCCACCCGACAGCTGGCCCGGAAACTTGTCTTGTTGCGCCAGCAAGCCGACCCGCTCCAGGTATTTCAAACCCTTGGCGTTGGCTTCGTCCTGGCTGCGCCCAAGCACCTTGGTCTGGCCGATGGTCAGGTTTTCGCGGATCGACAGGTGCGGAAACAGTTCGAAGTTCTGGAACACCATGCCGATGCGGGCGCGCAACTTCGACAGATTGGTCTTGGGATCTCCGACCGAGACGCCATCGACGATGATCTCGCCCTTCTGGATCGGTTCCAGCCCATTGACCGTCTTGATCAACGTCGATTTGCCGGACCCGGACGGGCCGCAGATGACCATCACGTCGCCCTTGGAGACATGGGTGCTGCAATCGGTCAACACTTGAAACTGACCGTACCATTTGCTGACATTCTTTAGTTCTATCATGCTTCTCTCCGTAATGAGTGTGGTGCAGGCGCGGCGACCATTCAGCGCGCGCCTGCGGGTTGATTACCTGATGATGGCGACCCGTTTGTGCAAGTGCTTGACCAGCACCGACAATGCAAAGCAGATGACGAAGTACACCACGGCCACGAAGATGTACATTTCGATCAGGCGTCCGTCGCGCTGCGCGATCTTGCTGGCGGCGCCGACGAAATCGGGGATCGACAACACGTACACCAGCGACACGTCCTGGAACAGCACGATGGTTTGCGTCAGCAGCACCGGGATCATGTTGCGAAACGCCTGCGGCAGCACGATGTTGCTCATCGTCTGAAAGTAATTCATCCCCAGCGCCTGCCCGGCCCAGACCTGGCCGCGCGGGATCGACTGTATGCCGCTGCGCATGATTTCGCAGTAATAGGCCGCTTCGAACATGATGAAGGTGATCAACGCCGACGAAAATGCGCCCACTTTGACCGGTTCATCGGCACCGATGACCCAGGCTGCGATATAGGGCACCAGAAAATAGAACCAGAAAATGACCAGCACCAGCGGCACCGAGCGCACCAGATTGACGTAACTCGATGCAAACAGCGAGACCGCCTTGATGCTCGAGAGACGCATCATCGCCAGCACCGTGCCCAGCAAGATCCCGCCCAGCATCGACAGCGCGGTCAGTTTCAGCGTGAATACCATCCCGGTCTGGAACAGATAGACCCAGGAATTGGAAATGACTTCAAAATCGAAATTAGCCAACATATCAATGTCCTCCCGATGCAGTGCCGGCCACCACGAAGCCTGGAATCGCCACTTTTTTCTCCAGTTTGTGCATCATGAAGACGACAAAGATGTTGACCACGACGTAAATGATGGTGGCGGCCGTGAAGGCCTCGAATACCTGGAACGAAAATTCCTGGATCGCGCGCGCGCTGGCGGTCAATTCGATCAAGCCGATCGTCAATGCGACCGAACTGTTCTTGATGATGTTCAGGAATTCGCTGGTCAGCGGCGGCAAGATCACGCGCAGCGCCATCGGCAGCAAGATGTAGCGGTAGGTCTGCGGCAGCGTCAAGCCGATCGCGGTTCCGGCCAGCAATTGCCCGCGCGGCAAGGCCTGGATCCCGGTCGTCACCTGGACCGCGACGCGCGACGAGGTGAAAAATCCGAGGCAAATGACGGCAGTGATGAACGGTGCATTCGGCAAGGACTTGAGCCAGTCGCCGGTCGCTTGCGGCAGCAATTCCGGCATCACGAAGTACCACAGGAACATTTGCACCAGCAGCGGTATGTTGCGGAACAATTCGACGTAGCCGTTGGCCAGGCTCACCGCCCATTTGTTGGGCAGGCTGCGCACGGTGCCGATGATCAACCCCAGCGCCAGCGCCATGATCCAGGCGGTCAGCGAGGTGGCCAGCGTCCACATCAGGCCGGACCAGAGCGTGTCCATGTAGGTGCCCACGCCATCGGGAGAAGTTTCCCAGAAGATATTCCAATTCCAGCGGTAATTCATGTTGATCCTTGCTATGCGAGCGAGCCTGCGTGCCGGGCAGGCTGTGTCATCCAATGTAGGTGAAACGGGAGCAGAAACCAAAGCGGGAGGCTTGCGCCCCCCGGGTTTTTTGCTCGGTAGATTGCGTGCTTATTTCTTTTTGGAAGATGCCGCTTGCGCTGCCGGCACCACCGCGTAAGCGGCCGGATCGCCCGAATCGGTCGGCTTGGCGAACGCTGCCTTGAGCTCGGCCGACATCGGGAAATTCATGTTGATGCCGCGCGGCGGAATCGCCGACATGAACCATTTGTTGTAGATGCGGTTGATGTCGCTGGACTGGTAGACCTTGCCCAGCGCGTCATCGACCGACTTCTTGAAAGCCGGGTCGCCCCTGCGCATCATGATCGCGTACGGCTCGACCGACAAGGCTTCCTTCGTGATTTCATAGTCGCCGGGATTTTTTGCATTCGCGATGTGCGATGCCAGCAAAATGTCGTCGTTGGCATAGGCCACGGCGCGTCCGGTTTCCACCATCAGGAACGATTCCGGATGGTCGCGACCGGCGGCAATGCGCATGCCCAGCGCACGGTCATTGTTCAAGATCGCCATCTGCTTCGATGACGTGGTGCCGGCGGTGGCGACCAGCGTCTTGCCCTTCATGTCGGCGAGCGTCTTGATGTTCGACGACTTCTTGGCCAGCAAACGGCTGGCGATGACGAACATGGTTGGTGCAAACGCGACTTGCTGCTGACGTTCGAGGTTGTTGGTGGTCGAACCGCATTCCAGATCGATGGTGCCGTTCGCCATCAGGGGGATGCGGTTGGCCGATGTGACCGGATTCATCACCACTTTCAGTTCGGTCAGACCGAGCTGTTTTTGCAGCGACGTGACGATCTTCATGCACAAGTCGATCGAATAACCCTGATATTGCTGCTTGTCATCCAGGTAAGAGAATGGAATCGAGCCGTCGCGCACGCCGAGCGTGATCGTGCCCGATTTCTGGATCTTGGCGAGGGTACCGGTCAATTCCTGCGCGTGCAGCGGCGCGATGCCACCGAGTATGCCGATGCTGAGCAGTGCCGCGATAAATTTGGTTGGCTTCATGTTTTCTCCTGGACGTAAAAACCAGGCTAGTGAGCCTGGTGTGCGATAACTATTGCGCTGATGGCGACAATTCCTTTTGGATTTTATTTCATTTTTTGGACTCTTGATCGATTCATTTGTTGTTTTCGATCAGAAATCCTGTTTCTTTTGTGTGCTATGCAAGCAATGAGGCGCTGGAAACCGGTACATCATCCGCTTTCGCTTGCTGACGCTGCCACATCTGCGCATACAAACCGCCTGCTCCCAGCAATGCAAGATGTGTGCCACGCTCGACGATACGACCGTGATCGAGCACCAGGATTTGCTCGGCGTCGGCCACCGTCGAGAGGCGGTGCGCAATCACCAAAGTGGTGCGGCTTTTCGCGATTTCCTTCAATTGAGCCTGGATCGCCTGCTCGGCGCGCGAGTCGAGCGCCGACGTGGCTTCGTCGAAGATCAGGATCGCCGGATTTTTCAGCAAGGTGCGCGCGATCGCCACCCGCTGTTTCTCGCCGCCCGACAATTTCAAGCCGCGTTCGCCGACCATCGAGGCATAACCGTCGGGCAGGCTTTCGATGAAATCGTGGATCGAGGCCGCCTTCGCCGCGGCGACGATATCGGCGTGACTGGCGCCCGGCTTGCCGTAAGCGATGTTGTATTCGATGGTGTCGTTGAACAGCACCGTGTCTTGCGGCACGATGCCGATCGCGCCGCGCAACGAGCGCTGGGTCATGTCGCGCAAATCGTGGCCGTCGATCGTGATGGCGCCGGAATCGACATCGTAGAAACGAAACAGCAGGCGCGACATCGTCGATTTGCCCGATCCGCTGTGGCCGACCAGCGCCGTCGTGGTGCCGGGAGCGATGGTGAAATCGACATCGAACAGGATCTGGCGCGTGCTTTCGTAGCTGAAATTGACATGAGAAAAGCGCACTTCGGCGCCCTGCGGCGCCAGCGGAGTCGCATCAGTCTTGTCGGCGATGTCGCGGTGCTGATCGAGCAACTGGAACAGGCGCTCCATGTCGGCCAGGCTTTGCTTGATTTCACGGTAAATCACGCCCAGGAAATTGAGCGGGATGTACAACTGGATCATGAAGGCATTGACCAGCACCAGGTCGCCCAGTGTCATCGTGCCATCGATCACGCCCTGCGTCGCGCGCCACAGGATCAGGGTGACGGCGCTGGCGATGATCAGCGATTGACCGGTGTTGAGCAGCGACAGCGAGGTTTGCGATTTGACGGCGGCGCCCTCGAAACTCTGCAAGCCCTGGTCGTAGCGCTGCGCCTCGTAGTCTTCATTGCTGAAATACTTGACGGTCTCGTAATTGATCAGCGAATCGATCGCGCGACTGTTGGCCTTCGAATCGAGATCGTTCATGGTGCGCCGGAAATGGGTGCGCCAGTTGGTCACCACGACCGTGAACGCGATGTAGAGCAGCAAGGCGCAAGCGGTGATGATGGTGAACCAGATGTCGTAATGCAGTACCAGATAGGTCAGCACCAGCGTGATCTCGACCAGCGTGGGCAAGATGTTGAACAGCGTGTACGCAATCAGGGAACTGACGCCGCGGGTGCCGCGTTCGATGTCGCGCGTCATGCCGCCGGTCTGGCGATTGAGGTGAAAGCGTAGCGACAGCGCATGCAGATGCCGGAACACTTGCAAGGCGATGGTGCGCACCGCGCGCTGCGTGACGCGGGCGAACAGGAATTCGCGCAACTCGGTAAACAACGTCGTCGACAAGCGCAGCGCGCCATAAGCCACCAGCACGCCCAGCGGCAGCACCAGCATGGCCTGCGGATGGGTCGGCGTGACATTCATCTGGTCGACCAGTTGCTTGAGCACCAGCGGCACGCCGACGTTGGCCATCTTGGCGCCAACCAGGCACAGCATCGCCAGCAGCACGCGCCATTTGTAGACCCACAGGTAAGGCAGCAGCGTCTTCAGCGTCGCCAGATCGCTGCGCTGCGCTGTGCCCTCGCCGGGTTTGGCAGGGGCTGGAGGGGGGGATGAATGACGACGCATGGCGGAGCTGGCTTTTTTATGTTTCAATCACCGCAATTGTAGCCTTTCAGGAGAATTCATCATGACCACGCGCGAAATTTTGCCCGACAATTACATCAAATCGGGCCTGCCTGTCGGGAAAATGCCGGAACTGCGGGTTTTGCCTGCGCCGTCCGACGCCAACATCTACGGCGACGTGTTCGGCGGCTGGATCATGGCGCAAGTCGACATCGCCGGATCGCTGCCGGCGACGCGCCGCGCCAACGGCCGCGTTGCGACCATCGCAGTCAATTCCTTCGTGTTCAAGCACCCGGTGTTCGTCGGCGACCTGCTTTCTTTCTACGCCGAAATCATCAAGGTCGGCACCACGTCGATCACCGTCAATGTCGAAGTCTATGCCGAGCGCAACCGGCTGCAGGCAAGCACCGTCAAGGTCACCGAAGCGACGCTGACCTATGTGGCGACCGGCGACGACCGCAAGCCGCGCCCCTTGCCACCGCTGGCCAGTTTGCTCGCCTAGCAAGCGGTGCCAGGCTCAATCGAGATCGAACCTGGCACCGTGATTTCGGACGTGGCACCATCATTTCAAGCCGCTTCGGTGACATCTTTTTCGTCGCGCAGCTGGCGGCGCAAGATCTTGCCGACATTGCTCTTGGGCAACTCATCGCGAAATTCGATGTATTTCGGCTTCTTGTACGAAGTGAGCTCGTGCTTGCAATGCTCCATCAATTGCTCGCGGCTCAGCGCCGGATCCTTGCGCACGA
>CANFGA010000216.1 GCA_947446335.1 Oxalobacteraceae bacterium
CAGCAACTTGACCTGGAAGGCGAACGAGGTGTCGCCGATCTCGTCGAGGAAGACGGTGCCGCCGTCGGCGCGCTGGAAGATGCCGGCATGGTCTTCATAGGCGCCGGTGAAGGAGCCGCGCTTGTGGCCAAACAATTCCGATTCGAGCAAATTGTCCGAGATCGCACCGCAGTTTTCCATCACGAACACGCGTTCGGCGCGCGGACTGGCATAGTGCATCGCGCGCGCCAGCAATTCCTTGCCGCTGCCCGATTCGCCCAGCACCAGCACCGACAAGTCGTAGCGCGCCACCCGCGCAGCGAGTTCGCAGATGCCGTCGACCGGGCTGCCGGGGGCGCGCACGATCCGGTCGAAGTGAAAACTCGACTTCAGCCGCGTCTGCTTCTCGTCGGTGCGCGCGCGCAGCACCGGGGTGCTGGTGCGCAACTCCTTGTCGAGCCGGTGCATGTCGAGTTGCAGCGTGCGCGCCTCGATCGCGCCGCGCACCGAAGCGAGCAAGTGATCGGGCATCCACGGCTTGAGCACGTATTGGTAGACGCCGGCGTCGTTGATGCCGGCGATGATGTCTTCGGCGTCGGTGTAACCCGAGATCACGATGCGCACCACGTCCGGCCAGCGCTCGCGCACTTCCTTCAAAAATTGCACGCCGGTGGTGCCCGGCATGCGCTGGTCGCACAGGATCACCATGAAGCGGTGGCGCTCCATCAGCGTGCGCGCCTGGTCGGCCGAACTGGCCGTCAAGACATTGAAATCCTCTTCCAGCGTGCGCCGGATCGCGTGCTGGGACAGCACTTCATCGTCGACGACGAGGACGGCCGGCAAGCTGTTCTCGCCAAAGCGATGATCCAGATCGCAAGCAAGGTCATCGGCAAAATCGGAATCAGGAATGATCATCGGGGGTGACTGCTCCTTTCAAAGCGGTGTCGCTGCCGCGCCAGGTGGCGCAATTCGCTCCAGCGCCAGGTGGCGCAAGTCGATGCAGCGCCAGATGGCGCGGCGTCCATGCGTGGGCCATCTTGTGCACGAAATGATAACGTGCAACATGGTAACTCGGGTCAAAACCGTAAAAATTGCGATGGATTTTTTTCAGTTCATCATCGCGGTACGCTTGCAAGGGCTTGGCCGCTTCATCTTGCGCGCGCAGCATCCGTTTACGCGCAATCATCGCGTCGGCATCGGGCACCAGGGCCGCGGCGCGCAAGGCAGTTTCGCGGACAAAATCAACGGCATCGAGCCCGAATACGGCATCGATCAGCTTGATTTCCATCGCCGCCAGCGCGGCCAGCGGCAGCCGGCTTTGCATCAATGCGCGCGCAGCTGTCTCGCCCAGGCGCCGTGGCAGCAGATAGGTCCAGTACTCCGAGCCGTGCAGATTGCCCATGTTCTTGTAATGCGGGTTCAGCAGCACATCGGGATGGGCCCAGGCCAGATCGGTGGCCAAGGCCAGAAAAGCGCCGCCGGCGCCGGCATTGCCGCGCAAAGCCGAGATCGTCACGTGATCGGTGGCGCTGATGATTTCCAGCACCAGATCGTCGATCGCATCGATGTTGTTCGACGATTCATCGGCCGCGCTCTCGCCGGGGCGATGGGCGCTAGCCTCGATCCGGTTCAAGTGGATCCCGTTGCTGAAAAAATCTTCGCCGCCCAGCAAGACCAGCACCCGCGTCGGGCGGCTCTTGGCGAACTTGAGCGCCTGCTGCAGGCGCCGGCACTGATCGGTCGACATCGCGCCATTGTAGAAATCAAACGACAGGAAGCCAACCAATGCTCCGACCACCCCGTCTTCCCGATAGCGCAATTGACCCCATTCGTCATCAAGACGCGTCAAGGCCGCCGGCAATTGCGGCAGCAGCGCAAACGGCCCCGGAAACAAGTCGGCCACCGGCAATTTGAACGGCTGCTCGACCTCGTCGACCGAAGGCAACAGCCGCGCATGGCCGATCCAGATGCCGCCATCGACGCACAGGCGCAACACCGCGTGCTCGCGCCTGGCGACGATGTCGCCGGGCGCTCCACAATGATGGGCGACGATATCGCCTGGCGTTCCACACTTGTTGGCGACAACATCATGGACGACAACTTCAAGAGTCGCCCTGCTCACCGGATGCGCATCGTACAGATGGCAGGGCGTGCCGAACAGGCTGTCGAGCACGCCCGGCGCGCCATCGGCGGCGTGGATCTTCGCCAGCACCACGGCGCTGGAATCGCGCTGCCAGTCGATGCGGCGATCTTGCTGGCGCATCGCGGGGCGCCATCTGCCGCGCACCCCGCCCGCCCGGACCAGATCGGCCAGCGGCACCGGATGCGCGCCACGCGCGAACTTGTCGACCGCCTCCAGCACCGCGCGCAGCGCCGCAGCGGTCACTTCAGACCGGTACAAGCTGCTTTTCCTGGCGCTGCGCAGCGCGCAGCTTGCGTGCGCCCACACAGCGCCGCCATCCATCTCGGCATTCGCTTGCAGCACCGTCACGCCCCAGATCGATTCCTGCTCCAGGATGGCCCAGTCAAGCGCCGACGGTCCCCGGTCGCCGACGATGCCAGGATGCAAGACCATACACACATGATGCTGCCAGATTTCTGCTGGAATCGCGCGCTTGAGAAACGGCGCGATGATCAGATCGGGCTGGAACAGCGCGACCGCTTCCAGGCTGACCGTATCGGCGATATCGAACTCGACCGATACCAGGTGGCCTTTGGCGCGCAGCGCGACGAACAGGCGCTGCGTCAGGCTGTTGAAGGCATGGGTCAGGAACAGGATGCGCATGAGTGTGAGTATGGGTATGTTCAGGACATGTCAGCAGATGCGCGGCAATTGCTCGCCCGACAGCCAGTCGACGATGCGCCGGCCGCCGAAGCGGGTGCGCATCTGGACGAAATGGTGATCATCGACGCCAACAACGCCGATCCGCGCGGCGTTGACACCGAGCCGGTGGCTGCGCATGCTTGCTAGCAACGCATCGGCATCTTCGGGCGCGCAGATCGCAACCAGCTTGCCTTCGTTGGCGACATACAGCGGATCGAGGCCGAGAAATTCACAGGCAGCGTCGACCTGGGGCGCGACCGGAATCGCAGCCTCATCGAGCACCATGCCCACGCTCGACTGCTTGGCGATTTCATTGAGGGTCGTCGCCAGGCCGCCGCGCGTCGGGTCGCGCAGCACATGCACGCGCGGCACTGCAGCCAGCATCTGCGCCACCAGCGTGTGTAGGCAAGCGGTGTCGGACAAGATCTCGGTCTCGAAAGCGAGGGATTCGCGCTTCGACATGATTGCCACCCCATGGTCGCCGATCGTGCCCGAGACCAGGATCACGTCGCCGGGACGCGCGCCGGCGCCATCGATGTGGATGCCGGGAGGAACCATGCCGATGCCGGTGGTCGTGATGAACACCCCATCGCCCTTGCCGCGCTCGACGACCTTGGTGTCGCCGGTGATGATCGCCACGCCGGCCTCGCGTGCTGCCTGCGCCATCGATTCCACGATCCGCTTCAGATCACGCAAAGGAAAGCCTTCCTCGATGATGAAACTGGCCGACAGATAGAGCGGATGCGCGCCCGACATCGCCACGTCGTTGATGGTGCCGTGCACCGACAGGCAGCCGATGTCGCCGCCGGGAAAAAACAGCGGCGACACCACATGGCCATCGGTAGCCATCACCATGCGCCCCGGAACGCTGGTGAAACTGGCCTGGTCATTGCCCTGGTTCAGCCATTCGTTGTCGAAGGCGGCGACGAACAATTCGGTGATCAGTTGCGCCGAAGCGCGCCCGCCGGCGCCGTGCCCCATGTCGATGACGCCGTGCTTGAAGTCGAGCGCGCGCACATAGTCTTTCTTGATGCCGTTATTGATCCCGTTATCCATGTCATCGCTCATCCCGCCACCACCGCGATATCCTTGAAGCGGCCATAGGAATAATGCGCTGCACAAGCGCCTTCGCTCGAGACCATGCACGAACCCATCGGATTTTCCGGCGTACAAACGGTGCCGAAGATCTTGCAATCAAGCGGTTTTTTCACGCCGCGCAAAATGGCGCCGCATTCGCACGCCTTGTTGTCTGGCACCGGCGTGTAAGCGAGGTCATAGCGCCGCTCGGCGTCGAAACGGGCGAACGCCGGCCGTATCCGCAGCGCGCTGTACGGCACTTCGCCCAGGCCGCGCCATTCGAAGGTCGGACGCAATTCGAATACCTCGGACACCACCGCTTGCGCCGTCAAATTGCCGTCGAAGCTGACCGCGCGCACGAATTCGTTTTCGACTTCACAGCGCCCTTCGTTGACCTGGCGGATCAGCATTAGTATCGATTGCATCACGTCGAGCGGCTCGAAGCCGGCGATCACGACCGGTTTGCGGTATTCCTCGGCGAAGTGGACATAGGGCGCGCTGCCGATGACGATGCTGACATGGGCCGGGCCGATGAAGCCGTCGATCGGCACGGTGCCGTAATCGCGCACTTCGGGCGATTCGAGGATGTGCGTGATCGCCGATGGCGTGAGCACATGGCAGCACAGCACGCTGAAATTGTCCAGCTCCAGTTCGCGCGCGGTGCGGATCACCAGCGCAGTTGGCGGCGTCGTGGTCTCGAAGCCGATCGCGAAAAACACCACTTCGCGCTCCGGATTTTCTTGCGCGATGCGCAGCGCATCGAGCGCCGAATACACCATCCGGATATCGCCGCCGCGCGCCTTGGCACGGGTCAGCGACATGCCGCCAGACGCCGGCACGCGCATCGTGTCGCCGTAGGTGCACACGATCACGTTGCGCTCCAGGGCCAGCGTCAATGCATGGTCGATGCGCCCGATCGGCAGCACGCAGACCGGACAGCCGGGGCCGTGGATCATCCTTACGTTATCGGGCAGCAAGTCGCTGATCCCGTAGCGCGAAATCGCATGCGTATGGCCGCCGCAAAATTCCATGAAACTGTAGCGGCGTTCAGGCAAGGCTTCTTCAACGATGCGGGCGGCGATCTTTTGCGCCAGGTTGCCATCGCGAAATTCATTGATGTATTTCATCGCACATTCTCCAGGGTCAATTTTTCGATCGGCGCTGCCTGCAGCGCGGCGATCTCGTCGAACAAGGCCAGCGTGCGCAGCGCCTCGTCCGGATCGAGCTTGCCGATCGCAAAGCCGACATGCAGAATCACGTAGTCGCCGACGGCGACCGTATCGAGCAAGGCGGTGGAAATTTCCTTGCGCACGCCGGACAGGTCGATGATCGCCCGTTGGTTGGCAAGTACTTCGATGACGCGAACCGGGATGGCCAGACACATGATGAGCTCCTGAAGTAATGACGATATTGTTGCAACCGAAGCTGCAACCATGGCTGCAACCGGGTTGACGAATTCAGCCTGGCAATTGTGCTGATCATTGCGATGCACAACTTGCGCGCGCGACCCAGGCCTGGCCCAGCGCCAGGCTAGCGTCGCCGCAAGCATTGGACTGGGGCGACAGCACGCGCAAGCCGCGCCGCGCCAGATCCGCCCTCAAGCGCGTGGCGAGGATGCGGTTCATGAAACACCCGCCGCCCAGCGCAACCGTTTCGATGCCATGCAAGCGGGCCGCCGCGCTGGCCCAATGCGCCAGCGCATCGACCAGCGTCAAGTGAAACAGCGCCGCACCGCGCCGGATTTCGTGCAAATTGCGATGGTCAAGCGCGAACAGCCGCGCCAGCACCGGCCGCAAGTCGAGCCGGCCATCGGCGTGCAGCAGATAGCCGTCCGACACCTCCAGCGCATCCGCCCTGTCGATGTCCGCACCATGCTGTGTCAGATACTGCTGCGCCATCTGTTCCAGCGCGATCGCCGCTTCCGCTTCACCTTGCTGCAGGCTGCAGATGCCGAGCGCGCCAGCCGCCGCATCGAACCAGCGCCCGGCGCTGCTGGTC
>CANFGA010000217.1 GCA_947446335.1 Oxalobacteraceae bacterium
CGGTGCCGGTGCGATCGCCTTTTTGCACGCCGTTGGCCAGTATGTCTTCCAGCAAGTTCAAATATTGTGCGTCCATCGTGTTTGTCATGTTCTCTGTCACTGTCTTGTCTGTCACTGCATCATGTGCACAGGGTGAAATTGCAAAGCGGCCAGGTTGGCATAGATGCCTCCCAGCGCCACCAGCGATGCATGGGTGCCGGTTTCGACGATCTGGCCATCTTCCATGACGATGATCCGATCGGCGCGCTGCACGGTGGCCAGGCGGTGCGCGATGATGATCGTGGTGCGCCCGACCATCGCCGCTTCCAGCGCTTCTTGCACCAGGCGCTCGGATTCGGCGTCGAGCGAACTGGTCGCTTCATCGAGCAGCAGCAGCGGCGGATTTTTCAGCAATGCGCGCGCGATCGCGATGCGTTGGCGCTGGCCGCCGGAGAGGCGCACGCCGCGCTCGCCGAGGAACGATTGATAACCCTGTGGCAGCTTTTCGATGAATTCATGGGCTGCAGCCATCTTGGCAGCCTGGATCACTTCTGCATCGCTGGCGTCAAATCGGCCGTAGCGGATGTTTTCCATCGCATCGGCCGAGAAAATGACGGTGTCTTGCGGCACGATGCCGATCGCGTTGCGTAGCGCATGCAAGTCGAGTTGCTTGATGTCGACGCCATCCAAGGTGATCAAGCCCTGGCGCGGGTCGTAAAAGCGCAGCAGCATCTGGAACAGCGTGGTCTTGCCGGCACCCGATGGGCCGACCACGGCGATCGTTTCGCCGGCCTTGATGTCGAGCGTCAGCTTGGAGAGCGAGTCGGTGTCAAGGCGTGAAGGATAGGAAAAGGTGATGTCGGTCAGACTCAAGGCGGCGCCGCTGGCGGCGCGCGGGGGCAGCGGCAACGGTTTTTGCGGCGACAAGATGGCGGACTTGACTGCCATCAGTTCGAGCAAGCGCTCGGTGGCGCCGGCTGCGCGCAGCGCTTCGCCCATCACTTCCGAGAGGGCGCCGATGGCACCGGCCACGATCGCTGCGTACAGGATGAATTGGCCCAGATCGCCGCCCGTCATCGTGCCCTGGATCACGGCGTGCGCGCCCAGCCACAGGACGAACACGATGGTGCCGAACACCAGCAAGATGGCGATCACGGTCAACAGCGCGCGCGCCTTGATGCGCCGCATCGCAGTTTGGAAGGCGCCTTCGACCGATGCGCCGAAGCGGGTCGCTTCGATTTTTTCATGGGTGAATGCCTGCACCGTTGGCATCGCATTGAGGATTTCGCCCGCCATCGCCGAGGCGTCGGCGATCCGGTCTTGCGAATCGCGCGAGAGTTTACGCACGCGCCGTCCGAAGACGACGATCGGCACCACGACCAGCACCAGCAGACCGATGATGATGCCCGACAATTTCGGGCTGGTGAAGAACAGCATCGCCAGACCGCCGAAAAACAGCAGCACGTTGCGCAGCGCCATCGAAATGCTGGTGCCCACGACCGACTGGATCAGCGTAGTGTCGGTGGTGATGCGCGAGAGGACTTCACCCGTTTGGGTGGTCTCGAAAAATTCCGGACTCTGCGTCACGACATGGGCGTAGACCGCGCTGCGGATGTCGGCCGTGACGCGCTCACCGAGCCATGAGACGATGTAAAAGCGCGCAGCGGTAGCCAGCGCCAGGATCGAGGCGACGCCGAACAGCGCCAGAAACACCAGATCGACATGCTTGATGCTTTTTGCGCCGGCCGAGGCGCCGAAGCCCAGATCGATCATTTGCTTGAACGCGTACGGTATCGCCAGCGTTGAAGCGGCCGCCACGAGCAGCGCGACCCCGGCCAGCATGAATTGGCGCGTATAGGGGCGCAGAAAGGGCAGCAAGCCCTTGAAGGCCGACAGGCTGCCCTTGCGGCTATCCTTTTCGCCGGGTTTGGGCTTGGCGTTGCTGCTTGATATTGGTTCGGATTCGGTGCTGTGGGGTGGGGTGCTGGTAGCGCTATTGGTCATGGTGGGTTTTATTGTTAAGCGTAGGCGTGATTTTATAGTTTGATGGGTACATCATAACCGGTCATTTCCAGATAGGCGTTGCCGGCCGGCACGCCGCCTCGTTCGATGCGCACTGCACCTTCCCAGTACAGCGCGCCGGTGGAGCTGCGCGCATCGAGTTCTTGATCATCTTGCAGCGGCGTCACTTGCCAGATCGTTTTGCCTGTGCGTATGCGGGTTGCAACCGGGTAACGCACGCCGGTGCGCGGAGAACGCCAGTGCCGCTGCGCGGTGAACTCGACATCTTGTGGCGCATATTGCATCATTTTACCGGATGCATCGCGCAGCATTGCGTGGGCCCAGATTTTAGCACCGCTCTTGCTGCGGATCTGAAATGCCATCAGAGCGCTGCCGTCACTGAGGTTGGCGCCTATCCAGTCCCAGCCGGCCGCGTCCGGCGCCAACGCCTGGCTCGACCATTCATGGTCCAGCCAGGTGGTGCCTGTGACAATTTGCGCCACGCCGCCGCTGCGGGTGAGCGTGCCGCTCGTTTGCAGCTGTGGTTCGCTGTAGTAATAGCTGGCCTCTTGCTGCTGCACCCCTTTGCGCGAATAACCGCCTTTGCCTTGCAGCAGCACCGGCTGGGTCGGCGTCAAGCGCAGCGCCAGTGAAAATTGGCGCGTTGCCAGCGTGATCGCATAGCTGCCATCGCTGGCGCGCTGCATGCGCCAGTCGTCCAGCTTCAAGTCGGTATTGCCCACTTTGGCATAGGCCAGGCCGAAGCCTTGGCGCGCGCTTTTTTGTTCGTGCAGCAGCTTGCCTTCGGCCACATCCGACACGGCCGCATGGCCGATGATGATCTGGGTCGGCGCAAAAGCGCTCGGGTTGGCCGGGTCAATCCCGGTCGCGCTGCGAAAGAACGTCACCTGATAGCCGAGCGCCTTGCCGTCATCGGTCTTGAGCCAGCCGGTCGCATACCACCATTCGGTCTTGAAGTCGGGATGGGCGCCGAAGTCTTGCGGCAATGTCAGCTTCTGCCCAAGTGGCAAGGGCGTCACCGCGGTGAAGCGCGCTGCCAACGGTGTTGCCGGGCTTGCTTGGGTCGCCTGTGCCTGCGCCTGCGAGAGCGTGCACAGCATCAGTGCCAGCGAGATCATGAGTCGGGTCATCAGCTATCTTCCTTTACGGCCTTGACCGGGCTGCCGGACAAGGCTTGGCGCCCGGCCAGCAGCGCCGTCAGCGCGGCGGCGACCAGCAGAGCGCCGGCCACGGTGGCCAGCATGACCCACGGCACATGTAGCTGCATGCTCCAGTGGAACGATTGCGGGTTGACGATGAAGACCAGGATCAGGCTGATGATCCAGCCCAGCAAGGCGCCGCTGGCGATCCCGAGCGCGGTGAGCGCGCCGCCTTCGAGTGCCAGCAGCGCCAGGATCTGGCGCTGGGTGACGCCGATGTGGCGCAGCATGCCAAACTCTCTGGAGCGCGCCAGCGTCTGAGCCGAAAAAGTCGCGGCCACGCCGAACAGGCCGATGACGATGGCGATCGCTTCCAGCACGTAGGTGACGGCGAAGCTGCGGTCGAATATCTTCAAGCTCAGGGCCCGGATCTCGGACGGTGCGGTGATGGTCAATGCGGGCCCGAACGGCAAGCCTTCGATGCGGCTGCGCGTCTGTTCCGCACTGCTGCCGGGCGCGAGCGAGATGGCGGCGTCGCTGGCGCCATTGTCTCCGCTCAGTGCCCGATAATCAGCCAGTCGGATCTGGATCGCGCCGCCTTGATGCGCATAGTCGCGCCATACCCCGGCCACGAAAAAAGGATGGCGCCGCCCGTCCAGGGGCAGCATGATGGTGGACCCTGGCTGCGCGCCATGCAGGTCGACCATCGCTTCCGAGACCCAGGCTGGCATCTGCCCCGCAGGCACGGTCAGCGTCGTCCCCAGCATGACCATCGCCTTGGCAGGGTCGAGCGCATCGATGACGCGCCCCAGCAGCATCACGTCGGGCCGATCTGGCGCCAGTGTCAACGGTCGGCTGCGCATGAAGTCGACGCGGGCGATCCCCGGCAGCGCCTGCAGCGTCGCCTGTTGCGGCAAGTCAAGGCCCGAGCTGCTGCCCGGCAGCGCGCGCGCATACAGGTCGGCCGGCAGGATTTGCAGCAGCCAGTCGTCGACCGAGCTGCGAAAACTCGACACCATGATCGCCATCGCGACCATCAGGCTGAAACTGGCCAGCACGCCGCCGAGTGCGATCGCAGCCTGGCCCGGTGCATTGGCCAGGCGCGCCAGCACCAGCGCGGCCACCGCTGGTGGCGAGTTGATTGTGCCATCTGGTGCTCGCCGTTCGGCCCAGCCGTTGGCTGCCCGGTTGGTCCAGCCGAACACGCGCTTTGCCAGTTGCGGCATCAGTGCGATGGCGCCGATCAGCAGCAGTGCGATTGCCAGATAAGCCGGCAGCGGCAATTCGAACACTGGCGGTGCCAGCGTCAGCAGCGCGGCCAGCAGCAGGCACACCAGCGCCGGCCACGCGCGCGCCAGCGGCGCCAGCGCGGTTTCGGCACTGCCTGATTTGAGCGCCGCAGCCGGCGCCGCGCGCGCCGCTTCCCAAGCCGGCGCGGCGCAGCCGAGCAGGGCGACGCCCAGGCCGAGGCCAAAGTAGATCAGCGCCGCCAGTGGCGTGAACTGGACGGTGGGTCGCACGCCGGAAAAATAGCCGGCGCCCAGGTCGCCACCGAAGAAATGCAGCGCAGCCGCTGCCACCGCATAGCCTGCGGCGATGCCGAGCGCGGCGCCGGCGATGCCCAAGCAGGCGCCTTCGAGCAAGACCTGGCGCAGCAATTGGGTGCGCCCCATGCCGAGCACGCGCAGCAACGCAAACTGGCTGCGGCGGCGCATCACCGACAGCGCCTGCGTCGAAAACACCAGGAAGGCGCCGGTAAACAGCGCCACCAGCGCCAGCACCGTCAAATTGACGCGGTAGGCCCGGCTCATGTTGTCGTTGCGGCTATTCTGGTTCGCGTCATTGGGGACGCTGACGATGAAGCGGCCCGGATGATCGCGCTCCAGTTCTGCTGCCAGGCGGCGCTGGAAACTGGCGCGATCGATTCCATCTTGCAAGCGCAGATCGATGCGCGACAATTGTCCCAGCAAATTGAAGCGCCACTGCGCCGCGCCCAGATCCATCACGCCCAGGCGCTGGCCGACCCGGGAGCGCACCAGGGAACCTGCCAGCCTGAGCTTGATCTCGCCGGTGCCCGCACGCAGCCTTACGCTGCTGCCCGGTTCCAATGCCAGCCAGGAGCGCGCCGCCGGAGACAGGAACAAGGCGTCGTCGGCCAGCATGTCGGATGGCCGCTCAATCGACGGCACGCCGAGCAGGTCGGGCGCAATCTGGCCGGCGCGCATCGCGTCCAGGCCGATGATGGTCAACGTGCCTTCGCGATCCGGCAATCCGGCATTGATTTCGAGCACTGGCGAAGCGAGCGCGACCCCATCGCGCTGGGCCAACAGCGGATAGATGCGTTCGTCGAAGCGGGCCTCTGAGGCGCTGATCTGCATGTCGGCCTGGCCGGCGAGATTCTTCAGCGCCGACGAGAATTCATTGAAAGCGGCGCCGTTGATCAAGTGTATGGCAAACCCGAGCGCGACGCCGGTGGCGATCGCGGCGATCGACACCAGTGCGCGCACCGGGTGGGCCCGCCACTCGGCCAGCAACAGTTGACACGCGAGCAGAAACTGACGCACGAACAGAAACTGACGCACTTGCAGCGCGCTTTCCGGGGCCGGCATCAAGGCGGATATCTCATTGCGGACATGCGAGCGCCAGTTTTTCGGCAGCGCGGCGCGCCTTCAACCCAGCCCGGGCTGTATCCTTGCCGGCAGTTCTGGCCTGCGCAGC
>CANFGA010000218.1 GCA_947446335.1 Oxalobacteraceae bacterium
CGGGCCGATCAGCACCGGTTTGCCCAGCGCGCACGCTTCGATCAGGTTTTGCCCGCCCAGCGGCAACAGGCTGCCGCCGATGAAGGCGCAATCGCAAGCGGCATAATAAGCGAACATCTCGCCCATCGAATCGCCCAGCATCAATTGCACATCGGGCGCCACGCCATCGGCGTCCAGCTGCGAACGGCGCAGCCACTTGAGCGAGCGCGACTCGAGCAAGCCAGCCACGCTGTCGAAGCGTTGCGGATGGCGCGGCACGATCACCAGCAATACGTCAGCGGGCACCTGAGCGCGCAGGTACGCATCCAGAATCAACGCTTCCTCGCCTTCGCGGGTGCTGGCACACAGCAGCACGCGGCGCGCGCCGTGCAAGTCGATCAGCGCACGCAAGCGAACACCTGCAGACAAAGCCTCGGCGGGCGGCGTGACATCGAACTTGATGCTGCCGGTGACGACCACGCTGGCCACACCGAGGCTGCGCACGCGATTGGCATCGGCCTCGGTTTGCGCCGCGACCAGTGCGATGCCGCGCGCGGCATCTTGCATCAACTTGCCCAGGCGCTGCGCCTTGTCCAGCGAACGCTGCGACAGGCGCGCATTGACCAGCACAACCGGCACTTTGCGCTGACCACAGACGGCGATCAAATTGGGCCAGACTTCGGTTTCCATCAGAATGCACACCATGGGCGAAAAATGGTCGATGAAACGCCCCACCATCGATCCGGTATCGTAAGGCAGGTAAGACTGGATCAGGCGCGCGCCATGTTTGGCATACAGCGCCCCGCCGGCCGCGCGCCCGGTCGGCGTCATGTGGGTCAGCACGATGCGGTGATCAGGCCAGTTGGCCAGCAAGCCGGTGATCAACGGTTCGACTGCGCGCGTTTCACCCACCGATACCGCATGCACCCACAGTGTCGGGCAAGGCGGCAGCTTCGCGCCATAGCAACCGAGCCGCTCGAGCCAGTGCTCGCGGTAGCCGCTCTCCTTGCGCCCGCGCAGCCAGAGCCGCGCCAGCACCAGCGGCAAGACCAGCCACCACATCATCGAATACAGAAATCGCATCGTCATGCCTTTGCAGCGAGCAAGCTCTTGACGGCCTCGATGACTTCGAGCGCACCCGGCGGCTTGCCTTCATCGCCGAGGTTGATGATGGAAGGTGACCAGTTGCCCTCGGTCTTCCAGCGCGGCGAGTCGCAATACAGTTCCACCGTCGGTCGCATGAAGGCGGCCGCGATATGGGTCAGGCCGGTATCGACGCCGACCACCAGCGCGGCATTGCGCGCCAGATCGATCGCTTCCATCATCGTCAGCGCGGGCAAGACTTGCGCCTGCGGCAAACTGGCGGCGAGCAACTCGGCATCGGCCATTTCCCCGACACTGCCCCATGGCAGCAAGATCGGCATGGTCGGGAATTGCTGACCGAGCGCGATCCAGTTTTGCACCGGCCATTTCTTGGCATTGCGCGCGGTGCCGTGAAAATACACCGCATACGGCTGCTGTGGCATCCAGGCGGGCCTGATAGCGTCAGGTGCGGCTGCAGGCAAGCCGAAGTCCGGTGCGTCGTCGATCTCATAACCGAGCGCTGCGGCCACCATCAGGCGCCCGCGCGCGACCGCGTGCGTGCGCGCCGGCAGCGCGATGCTTTTGGTATGAAACCAGCGCGAGATCGCCTCATAGCCGGAACCTTCGCTGCCATTGGCCAGACCGACCTTTTGCCCGCCCTTGGCCAGGCGCGCCGCGCCCATGATGACGCCGGTCTTCAGCAAGCCCTGGGTCTCGAACACATAATCGTAGGATTGCACGCGCAACTGGCGGTAAAAGGCGCCGATCTCGGCGCGCGTTTCAGGTCGTCCCAGGCTTTTGCGCCAGCGCCGCAGTGCGAACGGAATCACACTGTGCACCCGCACATTGAGCTGCACCAGGCTGGCATAGCCCTCCTCGACGACCCAGTCTATCTGGGCATCGGGATGATGGCGCAAGATGTCGGCCACGATCGGCAAGTTGTGCAGCACGTCGCCCAGCGACGAGACCCGCACCAGCAAGATGCGCAAAGACGCGGCCGGCTCGGCAACATCAGGACCAAGCGACTGGGCGCTCAAAATGGCAGCGCGGCATCTGGCCGACAAGCCAGGATCGCGTCCTTGAACTGGGATTGAATGCGGGCCAAAGCGGCCGGCGTTTCAGCTTCAAAACGCATGACCACGACCGGCGTCGTGTTCGACGAACGGGCCAAGCCGAAACCATCGGCATACTCGACGCGCAAGCCGTCGATCGCGATGATTTGCTGGTGACCGGGGAAAGTGGCATTGCTACGCAGCAATGCCATCAGCGTCACGTTTTCTCCTTCCTTCAACTCCAGTTGCAGTTCGGGCGTGCTGTTTGATTGCGGCAAGCCATTGAGCAGCGCCGACGGATCGGCCTCGCGGGTCAGGATTTCCAGCAGGCGCGCACCGGCATACATGCCATCATCGAAACCATACCAGCGATCCTTGAAGAAGATATGGCCGCTCATTTCGCCGCCCAGCGGAGCGCCGGTTTCACGCAGCTTGGCCTTGACCAGCGAATGACCGGTTTTCCACATCAAAGGCACGCCGCCGTGCGCACTGATCCACGGCGCCAGATGGCGCGTGCATTTCACGTCGTACAGAATCTGCTGGCCCGGATGACGTTGCAGCACGTCGGCAGCAAACAGCATCATTTGACGATCGGGATAAATGATCTGGCCATCCTTGGTGACCACGCCGAGGCGGTCGCCATCGCCGTCGAATGCAATGCCGATCTCGGCATCGGTTTCTTGCAGACAGAGAATCAAGTCTTGCAGATTTTCTGGATGAGCCGGATCCGGATGATGATTGGGGAAAGTGCCATCGACTTCACAAAACAATTCGATCACTTCGCAGCCCATCGCGCGATACAAGTCACCGGCGAAAGCACCGGCCACACCATTGCCGCAATCGATGGCGATCTTGATAGGACGCGTCAGCTTGATATCATTGACAATGCGCGCCAGATAGGCGGCGCGGATATCGTGAGTAGCATAAGAACCGGGTTCCACCGTCGATTGCGCAACAGTGTCAGATTCGGATTCGGATTCAGATTCGGATGCCAGGATGCTGCGATACAAATCGAGTATCGCTGCGCCGTGAATCGCCTCACCGGCCAGCACCATCTTGAAGCCATTATAGTCGGGGGGATTATGGCTGCCGGTGACCATGATGCCCGACCGGGTATCGAGCACGTTGGTGCCGAAATAGACCATCGGCGTCGCCACGATCCCCAGATCGATCACGTCGATACCGGCTGATTGCAATCCCGATGCCAACGCTGCCGCCAATTGCGGCCCCGACAAACGCCCATCGCGGCCGATGACGGCGCGCTGCTCGCCTTTTGCGCGCAGCGCCAGACCAAAGGCGCGGCCAATCTTGCATGCAATTGTCGCATCCAGCGTTTTATCGATGATGCCGCGAATATCGTAAGCTTTGAAAATTGTCTTGGACAATGGAACCATTATATTTACCGAGAGAGGATCAAATACGGTGTAACACGGAAGAACACGGAGGAGTACGGATGGATACAGAATGAGAAACTGCAGCGGCAACGAAGGAACAAAGGAAGCAGTGAATGAGGGAACCAATCAACGAAGGAACCAATCAACAATCGCCTGGGCCTCACCGGAGGTGGGCCAAGCGTGCCGGCGACAAGATGCTCTTGTCGCCGTCTGGCTACACCATACGGCTATGCCATATGGCCAATGACTGATTATACGCGCAACAAGTCCAGCGACTTGTCCGCTTCCAGCCATTCCTTGACCCATTTTGGTTGACGACCGCGGCCAGTCCATTGCTGTGTTGCATCATCAGGATTGCGATAGCGCACTGCAACGCGACCGGTCTTGGCGCGCACCGCACCATCGATCAAGTCTTTCAACGGGATACCCACGCTTTGCGCGATTGCCAGTATTTGTTCGCGTGCCTTGGTCAAATCCTGTTGCTCGCGCTTCTTTGTTTCTTGCTTGATTTGCTCTTGCAAATTACGCAATTCAACCAACGACATGTTAGATAAATCCATGATGATTCCCTTTAAATAAATAATAAAACCTCTGACAAGACGGCAATATACTACAATCACTGGACATTGCCAGTTCTTCTTATTTAAAAATTTCTGCGCTTATCGATTATATTGCATTTTCCTGATGTAAATCCTGCCTTATTGAAAAAAATCAAAGAGCGATAAACCCGATGGCAAGCTTGATTCGACCATTCGTTTTTGAAAAAAATGATCCACCAGAGTGCAATCGAACATGACAGCGATCCGGCAGAATGCGAAAAAAGGGATAAAATGACATGCAAAAAAGCAGTAATGCAAACTAATGTTAGCGCAATCATTGCATCATCGATAATCAATTGATATCTATCGAAATCACTGCTTCAATTCGGTTGCAGCGCATCCGGATCAACAACGGATATGGCACGCGATATGCCATCCATCATGATCGAAAAAATGAAAACCTATGTCATCGGCGACTTGCAAGGTTGCTACCAACAAACGCTGGCCTTGCTCGAGCGCATTACTGCGCACACAGTGCAGCCGCATCGCATCCTGTTCGCAGGCGACCTGGTCAACCGCGGACCGCAATCGCTGGCCACGCTGCGCCATGTGCATGCGCTGGCGCTGGCCAATCCGGGTCGGGTCGATAGCGTGCTGGGCAACCATGACTTGCATTTGCTGGCGGTGGTTGGCGGCATTCGCCAGCCCCACAAATCGGATACCTTGGCCGAGATTCTGGCCGCACCCGACCTGCCGGTGCTGATCGACTGGCTGCGCAAGCGCCCGCTGGCACTGCTGCAAGATGGCCATCTGCTAGTGCATGCGGGTGTCTTGCCGCAGTGGAGCGCGCAGCAGACCATGGCGTTGGCACACGAAGTGGAAACAGCGTTGCGCGGCCCGAACTGGGTCGACTTCTTGCGCCAGATGTTCGGCAACTTGCCCAATGCGTGGGATGACAGTTTGACCGGCCCAGAACGGCTGCGCTGCGTCATCAATGCGTTGACGCGCCTGCGTTTTTGCACGCACGATGGCGTGATGGATTTCGAGATGAAGGAAAGCGGCAGCGCCGGCCCGGGATCGAAGCTGATGCCCTGGTTCGATGTGCCAGGACGCAAAAGCGCGGGCGACACGGTCGTGTTCGGCCACTGGTCGGCGCTGGGATTGACGCTGCGCCCGAACTTGATCGGCCTCGATAGTGGCTGCCTCTGGGGTGGCCAATTGTCGGCGGTAGAACTGCAGCAGCGCACGCTGCTGCAAGTGGACTGCCCGGCCTATAAAAAACCCGCCGGCATGGCTTGCGTGAATTCTTGAAGCAGCGTGCTTAAAGCAGCGTGATCCCGAGTTCGGCTGCCACTGCCCGGTACGCCGCCTGCGCCACATCGCGCCGATGCGCACCGTCGGTGTCGATCGGCGCCAGGCACACCAGCCTGGCCGTGATCGGGGTCCCGCTCAAGATCGCCACCATGCTCTGCGCAAAGCTCATGTCGCCGATGAATTCGACCGCCGCATGCGGCTGGCCACGCGCGTCGACATACGACAGCGCGAAGGCCTGCACCGGCACCTTGGCATCGATCGCCGCCTCGAACAAATTGGCGTGAAACGGCAGCAACTGGCCCTGGCTGGCGGTCGTGCCTTCGGGGAAAAAGGCGATCCGCTCGCCCTCTTGCAAACGCTGCACCAGATCCTTGAACAGATGGCGCAAATCGCGTCGCTGGCCGCGCGCGATGAAGATGGTGCCGGCCTTGGCGGCGAGCCAGCCCAGCATCGGCCAATCGCGGATCTCGGCCTTGGCCACGAAG
>CANFGA010000219.1 GCA_947446335.1 Oxalobacteraceae bacterium
CACGCCCTTGCCGAAATAACGCTTCATGTCGCCATCGCGCAATTCGATCGCTTCGCGCGAACCGGTCGAGGCGCCGGACGGCACCGAGGCGCGCCCCATGACGCCAGACTCCAGCAAGACATCGCATTCGACGGTCGGATTGCCGCGCGAGTCAATAATTTCACGACCGATAATGTCAACGATAGCACTCATGTGATTCTCCAAAGTTTAATGAAACAGGTACCCGCATTGCGTTCTGATGCGCAGCGTCAAGTGACAACAATGCCGCCGGCAGGCCGGCGGCTGAGCTCAAGGGTCAAGGGACAAAGTTGGAAGAGCGAAACTCAAGTAAAGGAAGCTTCCATGAAGCCGGCCTTCTTGGTGATCCGATCCAGATCGATCAGCGTCGCCAGCAACTCCTTCATGCGCCCTAAAGGAACCGCGTTGGGGCCATCGGACAGCGCCTCGGCCGGGTTCGGGTGGGTTTCCATGAACACGCCGGCGACGCCGACGGCGATCGCCGCGCGCGCCAGCACCGGCACGAATTCGCGCTGGCCGCCCGACGATGTGCCCTGCCCGCCCGGCAATTGCACCGAGTGGGTCGCATCGAACACGATCGGACAGGCGCTCTCGCGCATGATGGCCAGCGAACGCATGTCGGACACCAGGTTGTTGTAACCGAACGACACGCCACGCTCGCACGCCATGAAACTGTCTTCAGGCAAGCCCTTGGCTTTGGCGGCGGCGCGCGCCTTGGCGATCACGTTGATCATGTCGTGCGGCGCCAGGAACTGGCCCTTCTTGATGTTGACCGGCTTGCCCGACTGCGCGCAAGCGCTGATGAAGTCGGTCTGGCGGCACAAAAAGGCCGGCGTTTGCAGCACATCGACGACCGCTGCGACAGCGGCGATTTCTTCGACGTTATGGATGTCGGTCAGTACCGGCACCCCGAGTTCGCGCCGCACATCGCCCAGAATTTCCAGGCCCTTGTCCATGCCCAAGCCGCGAAACGAGGTGCCCGACGAGCGGTTGGCCTTGTCGAACGATGACTTGTAGATGAAGGGAATGCCCAGCGCATCGGTCATTTCCTTCAATGCGCCGGCGGTATCGAACGCCATCTGGCGCGATTCGATCACGCACGTGCCGGCGATCAGGAAAAATGGATGCTCCAGGCCGACGTCGAAACCACATAACTTCATGCTGCATCTCCTTGCGCTGCTGCGCTGGCCGGCTGCTTGATCGCAGAGTACGCCAGTGCAGCCTTGATGAACGAGGTGAACAGCGGATGACCGGTGCGCGGGGTGGACTTGAATTCAGGATGATACTGGACCCCTACATACCACGGATGGGCATGCGGGCCGGTACGCGGCAATTCCATGATTTCGCACAAGTGTTCGGACGGGGTGCGCGCCGATACCACCAGGCCGGCCGCTTCGACGCGGGCCAGGTAATGGTTGTTCGCCTCGTAACGGTGGCGATGGCGCTCGGTCACGACGCTGCCATAGATTTCAGCAGCGAGCGTGCCCGGGTTGACCGCGCAAGTTTGTGCACCCAGGCGCATCGTGCCGCCCAGATCCGAGTTTTCATCGCGCAATTCAACCTTGCCGTCGTGGTTTTGCCACTCGTTGATCAAAGCCACCACCGGTTGATCGGTATTGGCGTCGAATTCGGTCGAATTGGCGCGCGTCAAGCCCGCCATGTTGCGCGCATATTCGATCAGCGCAACTTGCATGCCCAGGCAAATGCCCAGATACGGAATATTGTTTTCGCGCGCGTAACGGGCCGCTGCGATCTTGCCTTCGACGCCGCGCTTGCCGAAGCCACCTGGCACCAGGATCGCATCGTACTTGGCCAGCGCAGCGCAACCAGATACTTCGATTTCTTCCGAATCGAGGTATTCGATGTTGACCCGGCTTTCGGTATGGATGCCGGCATGACGCAGCGCTTCGGTCAGCGACTTGTACGATTCGGTCAGTTCGACATACTTGCCAACCATGCCGATCGTCACTTCCGCCTTCGGGTGTTCCAGCGCGTAGATCAACTTGCTCCACATCGACAGGTCGGCCGGCGCCGGATCGAGTCCGAGCGCTTCGCAGATGATCGCGTCCAGCCCCTGGTCGTGCAGCATTTGCGGCACCTTGTAGATCGTGTCGGCATCCCACACAGAGATCACCGCGTGCTCTTCGACGTTCGAGAACAGCGAAATCTTGGCCCGTTCATCGTCCGGAATCGGACGGTCGGCGCGGCACAGCAGCGCATTGGGTGAAATGCCGATCTCGCGCAGCTTTTGCACGCTGTGCTGGGTCGGCTTGGTCTTGAGTTCGCCGGCCGACACCAGGTAAGGCACCAGAGTCAGATGAACGAAGGCCGACGACTTGCGCCCTGCGCGCAGGCTCAATTGGCGCGCCGCTTCCAGGAACGGCAGCGATTCGATATCGCCGACGGTGCCGCCGATTTCGACCAGCGCCACGTCGTAACCTTCGGCGCCGCGATAGATGCAATCCTGAATTTCATTGGTGATGTGCGGGATCACTTGTACCGTCTTGCCCAGATACTCGCCGCGGCGTTCCTTGCGGATCACCGATTCGTAGATCTGGCCGGTGGTGAAGTTGTTGATCTTCTTCATCCGGGTCGAGATGAAACGCTCGTAGTGGCCGAGGTCGAGGTCGGTTTCGGCCCCGTCGTCGGTGACGAACACTTCACCGTGCTGCATCGGGCTCATCGTGCCAGGATCGACGTTGATGTACGGATCGAGTTTGAGCATGGTGACTTTGAGGCCACGCGATTCGAGGATCGCGGCGAGAGAGGCGGCGGCTATCCCTTTACCAAGGGAAGACACAACGCCACCGGTGACGAATACAAATTTGGTCATTGCAGATGGTGCCGAACGGCACGTGCGGGAAATTGAAATTATATACCAAACACCGGCCCAACATCGACCAAACACCGATCAAAAACGGCAGCGCCTGCACCATTCTGGCCCGATGCAGGCGCAATATCGCGCCATTTCAGGCAAAAATCGGCAAACAACGGCTCCCAGACGCGCTCAAGCGAGCCAGGCGCCATGTTGCAAGGCATCGATTTCATGGCTCAGGTTGTCGATTGCCTTGACGTTGTATTGCTCGGCAAAATACGGGTCGCCAAACATCGCGCCCGTTTGCGCCAGGTCGCGCAATTGCGACAAGGCCTGCTGGCGCTGCGGCTTGAACGACGCGTCCGGCACATGTGCATATTCGGCCCGAATGGAACGCACATAAGCCTGGTAGACTTCATCGTCCTGGCCCAAAATCGCCAGGTCGGCACAGAGCATCACCTGCTTCAAGCGGTGCGAGATGGCGTCGCACTGCAAATAGTCGGTGACCCGAATCAGATCGGCCACTTCATCTTGCAGCGCGACATCGAGCGCGCTGCTTAGCCACAGCCGGGCGCTCGCCTCTTCATTGGACAAGCCGGCGCTGTCTCGCTCGTAGAGCGCATCGTGGAACCAGAAGGCTTTTTTCAATATGCCCAAGTCGAGGCTGCTGGCCGCGGTATTGGCAGCCCAGACCCGAATTTCCGACAAGCCGTGCACCAGGTGATCGAGGTTGTGATAATGACGACCCGGTCCGCCGTAAGCCTTGGGTCCCGTCAAGTGCCTGAACCAGTGATCGCGGTTGGCGACCTGCTCGGCGCTTTCTTGCGCATGGCACCACAAGGCATCCCACTCGCGCCGCAGCCAGCCCAGGATCCAGGCTTGGTAGGCGGGCGCCGGGACGAACTTCTTCATCGTCCAGTTCCAGCCGACCGGCCCTTCGAGCGCCTTGACGAAGCTGGAACTGACCGAACCGAGATCGCGCGGGGGCATCACGAAGATCGTCTTCGCGCCCTGCAGCACATCGACATTGGTTTGCTGGATCAGGTTTTCATAGTCGAAATCGGCAGTGGTGCGTATGCCGCGAATGAGATAGTCGGCGCCGTGTTTCTTGGCCGCGCGCGCCGTGTAATCGCCTTTCACGATCACCACTTGCACATTGTCCCAGCCGCGCTCTTGCGCGCTTTGCAAGATGATCCGCTTGCGTTCTTCGGCTGAAAATTGCGGCTTCTTGACCGGATTTTCCGACAGGAAGACCAGCACTTCGTCGGCGATCGAACGCGCTTCGCCGATCACCCACATATGGCCATTCGTGATCGGGTCCAGCGTCCCTGAAAATCCAATTCTGTTCATTTACCGCTCCGCAAATCGCTCATTTCTCAAACGATATAGGGCGCGCTGGCCGCCGTCAATGGATAGCCAACTTTATTCATTGATAACTTTCAAACCGGCTGGCTTGCGCCTGTGGCAACCGGCTCAGGTTTTGGTGGTGCCGACAGGGGGAAAGTTGATCTGCACGCACAAGCCGCCCAGGCGCTGCGACTGGTCCAGCGTCAGGCTGGCGCCGTGGCGCTGCGCGATGGCCTTGATGATGGCCAGGCCCAGGCCGCTGCCACCGGCTGCACTGCCGGGCACGCGATAGAAGCGGTTGAAGACGCGCTCGCGCTCCGGCGCCGGGATGCCGGCACCGCTGTCTTCGACCGACAGCACAATGCCATCCTTGGTCGCGCGCAAATCGAGATCGACGGTGCCGCCTTCGGGCGTGTATTTGATCGCATTATCTAACAGGTTGCGCAGCAAGATCAGCAGCGCATCTTGTTGCCCCATCACTTGCGCCGGGTCCAGGTGATGCAAGCCCAGATCGATGCCTCTGGCCTGCGCGGCGCCGGCCATGTCGCCCAGCGTGCGCTTGGCCAGCTCGCCCAGATCGACTGGCCCGAACGAATTGCCGGCAGTTGCGCTCGCTTCCTGGCGCGCCAGCACCAGCAACTGCGCCACCAGCCGCGTCGCCCGTTCGATGCCGGCGCCCAGGCGCGCAATGGCCACCGCGCGCGTGGCCTCGCCATCGGCGCGCTCCAGGCTCACCACTTGCAACTTGAGCGCAGCGAGCGGCGTGCGCAATTCGTGCGCGGCATCGGCCACGAAATGCTGCTGGGCCTCGAACGCCGTCTTCACGCGGCCCAGCAGCAGGTTCAATTCATGCACCAAAGGCTGCACTTCGTCGGGCAAACCGGCCTCGGACACGCTCGACAAATCATCGGCCTGGCGCGCCGCGACCTGGCGCCGCACCCGCGCCAGCGGCCCCAGCGATGCGCTCACAACCCACCACACTACCAGCATCAGGATCGGCGCCATGATCCCGATCGGCGCAGCGGTGCGCAGCGCCAGATTACCGGCCATGCGCTGACGCACCGCCATGTCTTGTGCGATTTGTACCGTTTGGGAGCTGGTTTGCACCGAAAAAATCCGGTAAGTGGTGCCGTTGGCCTTCACGTTTGAAAATCCCAGCACCGCGCGCTGCGGCAGCGCCGCACCCGAAATCGAGCGGAAAATCTGCACCCCGTCCGGGGTCCAGACCTGGACCACGAGCTCGTTGTTTTCCGGGTCGTCGCCCGGCCCGCGCAAGTCCAGGTTCGATAACGGTGCGCCCGAGCGCAGCGTCAACGCCATTTGCTGCATGTGGTAATCGAAGATCTCGTCGGCGTCGTAGCGCGCGCTGCGATAAGCGATCAAGGCCTGCGCCAGCGCCGCCAGCATGATGGCGACCAGCAAGAACCACAACAAGCGACCGCGCAGCGAATGCGTCAGCATCCCCTTCATCCGGGCGGAACCATGTAACCGAGGCCGCGCACGTTCTGGATGATCTCGCTACCGAGCTTCTTGCGCAAACCGTGGATATAGACTTCGACCGCATTGCTGTTGACTTCATCTTTCCAGCTATACAGTTTTTCTTCGAGCTGGGCGCGCGAGAGCACGATCCCGGGGCGCGCGATCAACGCCTCGAGCACC
>CANFGA010000220.1 GCA_947446335.1 Oxalobacteraceae bacterium
AGTTCATGAGCCATGTGATGCCCGACATGGTCCACCGCGTCAAGCGCTACAGCGACGACGTGCCGCTGTTCTCGCGCTTCCAGATCGAACACCAGATTGAAACGGCGTATGCGCGCACCGTGCCGCTGCCGTCGGGCGGCGCCATCGTCACCGACCACACCGACGCGCTCGTCTCGGTCGACGTCAACTCGGCGCGCGCCACGCGCGGCTCCGACATCGAAACCACCGCCTTCAATACCAACTGCGAAGCAGCCGAAGAAGTGGCGCGCCAGTTGCGTTTGCGCGACCTCGGCGGCTTGATCGTGATCGACTTCATCGACATGGAAGTGGCAAAACACCCGCGCGAAGTCGAAACCCGGCTCAAAGACGCGCTGCATCACGACCGCGCGCGGGTCCAGATGGGCAAGATTTCCCGTTTCGGCTTGATGGAATTGTCGCGCCAGCGGCTGCGCCCTTCGCTGTCCGAAGGCAGCCATGTGACGTGCCCGCGCTGCTCCGGCACCGGCCACATCCGCGATACCGAATCGTCCGCCCTGCAGGTGCTGCGCATCATCCAGGAAGAGGCGATGAAGGAAAATTCGGCCACGATCCACGTTCAGGTTCCGGTCGACGTCGGCGCCTTCTTGCTCAACGAGAAGCGCGGCGAAGTGCTGAAGATCGAAAACCGCCACCGCATCGCCGTGATCCTGATCCCGAACAAGCATCTGGAAACGCCGCACTACAAGTTGGAGCGCATCAAGCACGACGATCCCCGTCTGGAAGAAAGCCAGGCCAGCTACAACCTGGCCGAGAGCGCCGAAACCGACATGGCTTACAGCAAGCTGCAAAAAGTCGAAGCGAAGCCGCGCCAGGAAGCCATGGTCAAGACCATCACGCCGGATCAACCGGCACCGATGGTCGAGCGCAAGGTCGAAGTGGCACCGCCAGCGCCGGTGATCCTCGCTCCCGTACCGGAAACCTTGCTCGACAAGATCATCAATTTCTTCCGTCCAAAACCGGAAGTCGTTGCGATCACGCCGGCACCGGCACCGGCGATCGTCGCCAAGACTGTCGCGGCGATCGACCGCAACAACCGCGGTCCGCGTGGACGCAGCCGCAAGCCGGGCGGACGCGAGCGCGAAGAACGCGAGCCAGGCCAGGCTCAAACCCAGGCCCGCCCGGTACTGCAAGAAGAGTTTGCCAAACCGGTCGATGGCGTCGACAAGCCGGTGCGCCCAACGCGTCCGCCGCGTCCGCCACGCGAGCCGCGTGAAGCGCGCGAGCCGAACGAAGCCCAGGCATCGCGTGAGCCGCGTGAAGCAAGCGAACGCGCCGAACGGAGTCCCGCCGAACGGAGTCCCGCCGAACGGATTCCCGCCGAACGGATTCCCGTCGAACGCACTCCTCGTCCGCCGCGCGAACCGCGCGTCGCCCCGGCTGCTGAAGTGAAGGCCGAGGAACTGGTGCTGATGCCCGACGATATCCTGATCCCGGCGCCAAGCGTTCCTATCGTCGCTGCCGCCACCGCCGCGCCTGTCGCTCAAGGCGAGCAAGCAGTTGCAGAGCCAGCCCAGGAGATGACCAGCCTGGTCAAGGCCGTTGCCAGCACCGGTCCTGATGGCGAAGAACTCGACATGGAAGGCGACGAGCCGCGCCGCCGCCGCCGCCGCGGTGGTCGCAACCGCAACCGCCGCGAACGTGAACCAGGCGACGAAGTCGAATCGGCAACAGGTCAGGAACTGACCACGATCGATGGTCAACAGCCGGCCCTCGTCAATGAAGTCGCCGTCATGGCTGCCGATGCTGAAGCAGCGGCCGAAGTTGTCGCTGCAGCGCCAGCGGCAGAGTCTGCAGCTACCAGTGCAGCGACGCTGCCATTGCTGCTGCCGGAACCTGTGATCGAGGCAGTGCTCACTCCGGTTGCAGAAGCAGCGGTGCCGGAAGTTGCAGTTGTGGAAGTTGTGGAAGTGGCAGCAGTGGCAGAAGCCGCAGCGCCAGAACCAGCAGCCGTGGCTGCAGAGCCAGTTGCAGAGCCAGAAGCCGCCGTTGTACCAGCGGTGGTGGCGCAAGCCGCAGTTGAGATCGCCGTGGTGGCAAAGGCACCGGCACAAGCTGCCGCGCCAGAGGCCGCCGCTGCGCCAGCAATCGTGGCGCAACCGGTGGCGGCAGAAATTGCCGTGGAACCGGCTGTGGCAGAAGTTGCCAAGGTTGTTGTTGCAGACATCGCTGTTGCAGAGGCTGTCGTTGCAGAGCCAGCCGAGATTGTCCCGGCCCAGGCAGCAGCGCCGCAAGTTCTCGCCGCTCCGCTGGCCAAGCTGAACGCTGCGCTCGATTCGGCCGGTCTGACGCTGGCGGCGACCGATCCTGAAAAGCTGCGCGCAGCCCAGGAAGCGGCTACGCACGCAGTGGCGCCCGTGCGCGTGCCACGCGAGCGCAAACCGCTGCCACCGGCAACGGACGAGCCGCTGGTCCAGATCGACACCAGCCGCAAGTAAGAAGAGAAACAAGAGAAAGCCGGTCCAGTTGACCGCATCCAGAAGGGGAAGCTTTGTGCTTCCCCTTTTTTCATCCACGCTAAATTTTTCAACCCATGATGACTGCACCCGACCAGCGCCCCGCCTCCGTCAGCTTGAAACAAGCGTTCTGGTATTGGCTCAAGCTGGGCTTCATCAGCTTCGGCGGCCCGGCCGGACAGATCGCGCTGATGCATGCCGAATTGGTCGAACGGCGACGCTGGATATCGGAGCGGCGCTTCCTGCACGCGCTCAATTACTGCATGCTGCTGCCCGGTCCCGAAGCGACCCAGCTCGCCGTCTACATCGGCTGGCTGATGCACGGCACGCGCGGGGGCATCATCGCTGGCGCCCTGTTCCTGTTGCCATCGCTGCTGATCCTGATGCTCTTGTCGTGGATTTACCTTACCTTCGGCACCTTGCCCGTGATTGCCGGCATCCTGTACGGGATCAAGCCCGCAGTGGTGGCGATCGTGCTGGCTGCGGCCTGGCGCATCGGCACGCGCACGCTGAAAAATGCCAGCCTGATCGCCATCGCGGCAGCGGCCTTCCTTGCCATCAGCGTGCTGGATCTGGCCTTCCCGCTGGTGGTCTTGATCGCCGCCGCCTTGGGCTGGGCTGGCGCGCTCTGGCGTCCTGAGCAGTTCCAGATCGGCGGCCAGCATCCCGGCAGCAAAACATCGTACGGCCTGGCCTTGATCGACGACGACACGCCCACACCGCAGCACGCGCTGTTTACCTGGCCCCATCTGCTGAAGGTGGCGGGGATAGGCGCCGGACTCGGCCTGGGCCTGTGGTTGCTGATCGTCACCTGGTGGGGGCCAGACAGCGCGCTGGCGCAGATGGCCTGGTTCTTCACCAAGGCGGCGTTGATGACCTTCGGCGGCGCTTATGCGGTCTTGCCCTATGTCTACCAGGGCGGCGTCGAGCATTTCCATTGGCTGACGGCGACGCAAATGATCGATGGCCTGGCGCTGGGCGAGACCACACCGGGGCCGTTGATCATGATCGTCGCGTTCGTCGGCTTCGTCGGCGCCTGGAGCGGCGCCCTGTTCGGCGCCGCTGCCAATAGCCTGCTCGCTGCCGGCGTGATCGGGGCTGCGGTGGCCGCCTGCTTCACCTTTTTGCCTTCGTTCATCTTCATCCTCGCTGGCGGACCGTTGGTCGAATCGACGCGCGACAATTTGCGCATGACGGCGCCGTTGACCGCGATCTCTGCCGCTGTGGTCGGCGTCATCGTCAGCCTGGCGCTGTTTTTCGCGCAGCACATCTTCTGGGCCGATGGTTTGAGCGGACGCTGGGATATGGGGGCGATCGCGCTCAGCGCCGCAGCCTGTTTGGCGCTCTTCAAATTCAAGGCTGGCCCCATCAAAGTGATCGCCGCCTGTGCCATCAGCGGCCTCGTGCTATCGTACTGGCATTGGAATTAATTGATTGCAACAAACATATCATGACTGAAAAAATCATCACGCTGTTCGATCGACGCCCGGGACCGCTGCAGATTCCGGCCGAACTGGAGGCGCCCGACGGGCGCGTGCTGGACCAATTGAATCGGCCGCTGCAAGACTTGCGCATCTCGATCACTGATCGCTGCAACTTCCGCTGCGTCTATTGCATGCCCAAGCACCTGTTCGACAAGGATTACGCCTATCTGCCGCACAATGCGCTGCTGTCGTTCGAGGAAATCACCCGCATCGCCAGCCTGTTCGTGGCGCATGGCGTCGAAAAAATCAGGCTGACCGGTGGCGAACCGCTGCTGCGCAAGGATATCGAACGCCTGGTCGAGATGCTGGCGCGCCTGACTACACCGAGCGGCAAGGCGCTTGACTTGACGCTGACCACGAATGGCTCGCTGCTGGCCAAAAAAGCGCAATCATTGAAGGACGCCGGCTTGCAACGCGTCACGGTCTCGCTCGATTCGCTCGACGATGCCACCTTCAAGCGGATGAACGACGTCGACTTCGCAGTCGCCGACGTGCTGCACGGCATCGACGTCGCGCATCAAGTCGGCCTGGGGCCGATCAAGATCAACATGGTCGTCAAGGGCGACATGAATGCGCAGGAAATCGTGCCGATGGCGCGCCACTTCAAGGACACGCCGTACATCTTGCGCTTCATCGAATACATGGATGTGGGCGCCTCGAATGGCTGGAACCTGGATCAGGTGATTCCATCCTCGGAAGTGGTGCGCCGCATCCAGCAAGAGATGGCGCTGGCCCCGATCGATGCGAACTATACCGGCGAGACCGCAGCGCGCTGGCGCTATCTCGACGGCGGCGGCGAGATCGGTGTCATTTCCAGTGTGACGCAAGCGTTTTGCAGCGATTGCACGCGCGCGCGCCTGTCGACCGAAGGCAAGCTTTACACCTGTCTGTTCGCCACCAGCGGCCACGATGTGCGCGCGCTGCTGCGCGAAGGCCGCAGCGATGCCGAGATTTCGACGGTGCTGGCCCATCTGTGGCGCGCGCGCAGCGACCGTTACTCCGAGATGCGCGGGGCGCAGGGAACGGTGCCTGGCGTGAAGAAGGTTGAAATGTCGTACATTGGTGGATGAAAACAGCATTGGATGAAAATGGTCTCTGGAGACAAAGCGGTGAATAAAAGCGAACAAGTGACTCCCGATGATGGCGCGGCAGGGTTGACCGTGACCGGCTTGATCCTGGCCGGTGGACGCGGCACCCGGATGGGCCATGTCGACAAGGGACTGGTGCTGCTGAACGGTGTCCCGATGGCGCAGCACGTGATGCAGCGCCTTGCGCCGCAGGTCGCAACCATCGCCATCAATGCCAATCAACACAGTCAGGCCTACGCCGCGCTCGGCGCGCCGGTCTGGCCCGATGATCTGCCCGATTACTGCGGCCCGCTGGCCGGCCTGCAAGCCGGGCTGCGCCACTGCACGACCGAGTTCATGATAACCGCCCCATGCGACTCGCCTTTCATGCCGCCGGATCTGGTGGCGCGGTTGTTCGATGCCTTGCAAGCAGAGGGCGCCGACCTGGCGCTGGCCGTCACCGAAGAAACGGCCGCCAGCGGCAAACTGCTGCGCCAGCCGCATCCGGTCTTTTGCCTGCTGCGGCGTACGCTGTTGCCGCAACTGACATCGTACCTGGACGATGGCGGGCGCAGGATGGATGGCTGGCACGGCGCCTTGAAAATCGCCGAAGTGCTGTTCGACGACGCCAGCGCATTTCGCAACATCAACACGCGTGATGAATTGGCGCAATCCGAGCTGCAGCAATCCGATTTGCTGCAATCTGCAGCGCCATTGAAGGCCGGCCCCGGACGCAGCTTGTCCGAAGTCGTCAGTTGCCTATCCGATTACGATCCCGATGCGCTGCCGGTG
>CANFGA010000221.1 GCA_947446335.1 Oxalobacteraceae bacterium
TTGGCGCTCGCTTGCCGGTGCGCGGTGTCGGCATTGACCTTGGTCTGAAAGACTTCGCAACGCTGTCCACTGGTGAGAAAATTGAAGCGCAGCGCATCTATCGTGTCGCAGAACAAGCGTTGGCCGTCGCGCAGCGCGCCCATAAAAAGCGTCGCGTCAAGGCGATCCATACACAAATAGCGCATCGCAGGAATGATTTTCACCATCAACTCTCGACGCGGCTCGTCGTAGAGTTCGATTACATTGCGGTTGGCAATGTCAACGCCTGCGCACTTGCAAGAACCAACATGGCCAAATCCGTTTTGGATGCCGGTTGGTCGTCCTTCCGACATCAACTGGCGTACAAGGCTGTTAAGCATGGCGCATGGTACGAGGAAGTGAACGAACGCTTTACCACGCAGACCTGTTCTGATTGCGGTGCGATCAGTGGCCCGAAAGGGCTTGAAGGACTCGTAATAAGAGAATGGAAATGCAGTGATTGCGGTTGTTTGCATGATCGTGATCAAAATGCTGCGTTAAATATTCTCCGTCGCGGACGTGCGACGCTAGCGGCAGGAATCTCCGTTCTTTAGGGCGGGGAGGACGTCAACTATCTTCTCTTGTGGATAGCAGCGATGGAGCCCGGTAGGGCATCACAAAGTATTGACCACCAGTTGTGCATCGGTCAACCACAATTTTTTCTCCAAAGAAATACATCGCTGTCGTACCACCGGCATCGACCAATGAAAAAGCCCCTGTTCAGCGCCGCAGGGCGCATGAACAGGGGCTGTACGGGCCAGGCTCCTGGAACGGAATCAGTCGGCCTTGATCGCTTCGACCTGGATCGCGAGCTTGACTTCTGGCGCGAACAACGGCGTGCCGTAGCTCAGGCCGAAATCGGTGCGATTGAACTGGGCCGTGGCATCGGCGCCGCAGGCTTCACGCTTGAGCATCGGGTGCATCTTGCAAGTGAATTTGCCGACCGTCAGCGTGACCGGACGCGTCACGCCCAGCATCGTCAATTGACCTTCTACTGCAACCGGCTTGTCGCCGTCGAACTTGAATGAACTGGCCTTGTAAGTGACCGTCGGGAATTTTTCGACGTTGAACATGTCGGGCGATTTGGCGTGCTTATTCATCTTTTCGTGGCCGAAATCGATCGATGCCGGATCGATCACGATGTCGAGCGAGCCGGTCTTGGCGGCGCGATCGAGCACCACGGTGCCGCTGGTCTTGGTGAACTTGCCGCGCCAGACTGACAGTCCCATGTGATCCGCTTCGAAGCTCGGGTAGGTATGGTTCGACTCGATCGTGTAATTGACCGGGGCGGCGAAGGCGGGAATGGCGGCCAATGCCAGCAATGCGACGCTCAGATGGGACAGTTTCATGGATTTTCCTGGGGTGGGGGAGATTGGAGTGCTCAGGGTGCTGCGGTGACGCGGAATTTGATCGTGACTTCGTCGGCGACCATGCTGGTATCTTTCCATTCGCCTTCGCCGATGTTGAAGGCGAGGCGCTTGATCGGCAACATGCCTTCGAATACCTGCTTGCCGGCATCCGTTTTCACGGTCAATGGAAAACTGACATCAGCCGTCTTGCCCTTGATGGTCAGCTTGCCGGTGACGGTCAGCTTGCCCGGGCTGACCGGTTTGATCGAGCTGGACACGAAGGTCGCTTTCGGATATTGGCTGGAATTGAACCATTCCTTTTTTGCCACTTCCTTGTTCATCTCGGCTTCGCCCAGATCCAGGCTGGCGGTATCGATCTCGACCTTGGCGCTCGCTGCGCCCGGCGCTTGCGGGTTGTAGTCGATCGCGATATTGAAGGTCTTGAACCTGGATTCGACCGGCACGCTCATTTGCTTGAAAACGGCCGACACGCTGGTCTTGGCGGTGTCGGTTTTCAGCAGACTGGCGGCGCTGGCGGCCAGCGACAGCACCAGCAGGGAGGCAAACAAGGCGCGTTGTGTCGTTTTCATGGAACTGTTCTCGGTGAGGGAAGAGGAAATCATGGCAGCATCCGTTTCAGGAGGCCGTCGCGGTCGATGAAATGGTGTTTCAGTGCGGCCAGAAAATGCAGTGCCACCAAGCCGGCCATGGTCATGGTCACGACATAATGCACTTCTTTCAAGAGCGGCTTGAGTTCCGGATTGGGCGCGATGATGGCTGGCAACTGGAACAGCCCCAGATAGACCACCGGAACGCCGGCGGCCAGCGTGTACAGATAGCCGGAAACGGGAACGGCAAAGATCAACAGGTACAGCAGCAGGTGAACGCCATCGGACGCCTTCTTTTGCCATTGCGGCGTGCTGGCTGGCAGCGGTGGCGGAGTGTGGCTCAAACGCCACAATGCGCGCAGACAGGCGATCGCGAAGACGGTCACGCCCAGCCATTTATGCCAGGAATAATATTTCAGTTTGGTCGGAGTCAGGCCGGGGATGTCGGTCATGATCACGCCGAGCGTGAAGGCGCAAACGATCAGCAGTGCGGTCAGCCAGTGCAACAGGATCGCGGTAGTTGTGTAACGAGGCATGATCTCGATTCCGGAAATATAGTACGTGTTAGAACTAATTTTACCAAAGAATGCCATAGTGTGCTGGCGCGGGTGTTTTTGTTTGCTTTCGGTGACTTGTTGGACGGCTGCCGGGCACTGGCCCGGCAGGTTCTTTGCCGGTGCCTAGATTTCGCGCGCCAGCTTGGCGGCGATGCCGATGTAGTTGGCCGGTGTCATCGCCAGCAACAAGTCTTTCGCTTCTTGCGGGATCGCCAAAGTGACGATGAATTCGCGCAGCGCATCCTTGGAGATGCCTTTGCCGCGCGTCAATTCCTTGAGTTGCTCGTACGGGTTGGCGATGCCGTAGCGGCGCATCACCGTTTGCACTGGCTCGGCCAGCACTTCCCAGGTCGCATCGAGATCTTGTTCCATCCGCGCATGGTTCACTTCGAGCTTGTTCAAGCCGCGCAAGCAGCTGTCATAGGCCAGCAGCGTGTAGCCGAGGGCGACGCCGATGTTGCGCAGCACGGTCGAATCGGTCAAGTCGCGCTGCAAACGCGATACCGGCAGTTTCTCGGACAAGTGTTTCAGCACCGCGTTGGCCAGGCCCAGATTGCCTTCCGAATTTTCGAAGTCGATCGGGTTGACCTTGTGCGGCATCGTCGAGGAGCCGATTTCGCCAGCCTTGGTCTTTTGCTTGAAGTAGCCGAGCGAGACATAGCTCCAGATGTCGCGGTTCAAGTCCAGCAAGATGGTGTTGGCGCGCGCGAACGCATCGAACAGTTCGGCCATGTAATCGTGCGGCTCGATCTGGATCGTGTAGGGATTGAAGGTCAAGCCGAGGCGCTGTTCGATGACTTCTTTCGAGAAGGCTGGCCAGTCGAGATCGGGATACGCTGACAGATGGGCGTTGTAATTGCCGACTGCGCCATTCATCTTGCCCAGGATTTCGACGGTAGAGATGCGCGTGATGGCGCGCTGCAAGCGGGCCACGACGTTGGCCATTTCCTTGCCCAGCGTGGTCGGACTGGCCGACTGGCCGTGGGTGCGCGCCAGCAGCGGCACATCGGCATTCTCGTGCGCCAGGGCGGTCAGGCGCGTGATCAGCCCTTGCAAAGCCGGCAGCATCACCGCATCGCGCGCCGCCTTGAGCATCATCCCGTGCGAGGTATTGTTGATGTCTTCCGAGGTGCAGGCGAAGTGGATGAATTCCGAGGCCGAGACCAGTTCGGGCACATCCTTGACCTGGTCCTTGAGCCAGTACTCGACCGCTTTCACATCGTGGTTGGTGACCGCTTCGATCGCCTTGATGGCCGCGGCGTCGGCTTCGGTGAACTCACGCGCGATCTGGTCCAGCAGCGCATTGGCGTCCGGTGAGAACGGGGTGATTTCAGCCAGGCCCGCTTGCGACAGCGCCTGCAGCCAGCAGATCTCGACTTTGACGCGGTGGTGCATGAAGCCCGATTCGGACAGGATCGGACGCAGCAAGTCGAGCTTGCTGGCGTAGCGACCATCGAGCGGAGACAGGGCCGAGAGCGTGGAGTAAGGTGTGATAGAGGTCATGGCAGCAGGCAAGTAAAAAGAAAGCGGTGGACGGCACGTGTGCCAGAGCCAGGCACACGAGGCGGTTGATGTAAAACAGGATTTTACCACCGGCATGCAGCGTCAAAGCGGGTATCCGGATTCCCTTTCGCCGCGCTCCGGGCCTACCGGTGGCGCGGAAGGCGATGCTACAATGACGGACAACAAGCCACCATGAGCGTCTATGAAATTGATCGGTTCCCTCGCCAGTCCCTATGTCCGCAAAGTCCGCGTCGTGCTGGCGGAAAAAAAGCTCGACTATATCCATGAGCTGGACAATGTCTGGGCGCCAGACAGCAAGATTGCGCTGTCCAATCCCCTGGGCAAGGTGCCGTGTCTGCTGATGGAAGATGGCAGCGTGGTGTATGACTCGCGCGTCATCGTCGAGTATCTCGATACGCTCACGCCGGTGTGCAAATTGCTGCCACCGAACGGCAACGGGCGCGAACGCAGCGACATCAAGTGTGGCGAAGCGCTGGCCGACGGCATTCTCGACGCCGCCATTCTGGTGCGCCTCGAATTGACGCAGCGTGCGCCGGAACAGCAAAGCGCCGCCTGGATGGAACGCCAGATGAACAAGGTACACCTGGGCCTGGCAGCGCTGTCGGCCAAGCTCGGCGACAATGCCAATTATTCAGGCAGCCATTATTCGCTGGCCGATGTCGCCGTCGGCTGCACGCTGGGCTGGCTCGCGTTTCGCTTCCCGGAAATCAGCTGGCGCGCAGACTACCCCAACCTGGCCAGACTGTTCGACAAATTGTCCGAGCGCCAGTCGTTCAAGGATACGGTCCCGCAATGAAAAAAGCCACGGCGAGCCGTGGCTGTATTCAATCTCTCGATATTCAATCCCGATTCATTCAGCCATCTGGCTTTGCAGATACAAAGGCAGGCTGATCTTGTCGATCAGATCGATCTGGGTTTCCAGCCAGTCGATATGCTCTTCGGTGTCGTCCAGTATGTACAGGAACAGGTCGCGCGAGACATAATCGGCGGCCAGTTCGGAAGCGGCGATGCCTTCCTTGACCGTCACCTGGGCTGCGCGCTCGAGCTTCAAGTCGCACTTCAGCATTTCTTCGGTCGATTCGCCGATCAGCAATTTGTGCAGCGCCTGCAGGTTCGGCAAGCCATCGAGCATCAGGATGCGGTCGATCAGCTTGTCGGCATGCTTCATCTCGCCTATCGATTCTTCATATTCCTTTTTCGCCAGCTTGGCCAAGCCCCAGTGACGATACATGCGGGAATGCAAAAAATACTGGTTGATCGCGGACAGTTCGTTGGTCAGCTGCGCATTGAGCAGCTTGATGACTTCTTTATCGCCCTTCATGGGAACCTTTCAGGATGGGTATGGGGCTGGCTTGCCGGGCTGCGGCGCGGCAGAAATTGCGAAAGCGCGGGCCGCGACCGGATCATAGCGCAGATAGCGATTCCAGGGACAGGCTCAATCGAGCCCGCAGCGGATGCATCAGGTGCCAGGCTCGATCGGGGCCACGGCCGCGCGAATGAGCAATGACATCGCCCCCGATTGAACCTGGCACCTTCGACACGCAACATCGCCATCGTCAGTCGACCAGCGCGACGCGCCGCAGCACCTGTTCCTGAAGCATGACCTTGGCAGCCAGATGTTCGTTCAATACTTCCTTGGCGCAAGTGTGGCATTTGCCGCAGCAAGTGGCGACGCCCAGATCGCGGCGCAGTTCCGCCATCGAACTCACGCCCAAGTCGACTGCGAGTCGGATTTCACGGTCGGATATGTTATTGCAAACACAGACAA
>CANFGA010000222.1 GCA_947446335.1 Oxalobacteraceae bacterium
GCCTGCGGCGGCGGCTCCGACTCAGGCAGCGCGGGATCAAGCAGCATCGGATCAGGCGGCGCCGACTCCGGCAACACGGCGACCGAAAGTCCGGCTGCGATCACGTTGCAACAGGAACCGGGCGCGCCCGCCTTCACCGGCAACACCGCGCTGGACGGCTTCAACTGGACCAATTTCCGGCGCAAGCAGACCGGCCTCCCGGAATTGACCCGCAACAGCCTGATCGATGTCGCGGCGCAAGGCCACTCCAGGTATCAACAACTGAACAACACGATCACCCATGTGCAAACTGCGGGCCGGCCCGGCTTCACCGGCGCCACCTTGCTCGACCGATTGAATGCGGCCGGTTACACCTTCGGGAGCGCATCGTATGCCTATGGAGAAGTGATCGCCGCCGCCAGCGACAGCTCCGGCTTTTACCTCGCCGAAGAATTGGTGACCGCAATTTACCACCGCTTCGTGATGTTCGAGCCGATTTTCAAGGAAAGCGGCACCGGTGCGGCCACCATCTCCGGCGGCTACACCTACTTCACCAATAACTTTGCAACCAACAACGGCTTCGGGCCCGGCATCAGCCAACTCGCAGTCTATCCCTACGCCGGCCAGAGCCGGGTGCCGACCGTGTTCTTCAGCGACCAGGAAGAACCGGATCCGGTGCCCAACCAGAACGAGGTCGGCTATCCGATCAGCGTGCACGCCAATTTCACCTCCAGCTTGAACGTCAATCTCTTCACCGTGCGCCCCCGTGGCGGTGCGACGATGGCCGTCAGACTGCTGACCGCCGCCACCGACGTCCAGACGCGCCAATCGGGGCCGGCCGCCGCCGCCATCATTGCGCTCACCGTGCTCGACTCCGGCACGATCTACGACGTCTCCTTCCGCGGCCAGGTCGACGGCGTGCAAGTCGACAGGGACTGGTCGTTCACGACCCAATAGCGCCGCAGCTCGAGGCCTGTCGGATCAAAAAAGACGGCATTCGATGCCGTCTTTTTACATCGATTGGATGCAATTGTTCTCCATTTCGGCTCTTGCTGGTGCATTTGCATGTGAATTTTGGTGCAATCGACCCTGCGAAAAATGCTGTCTCCATCGGCGAGCCCGATACAAATTTGCATTTTCCCAATGAAAACAAGGCATTAATAAAAACAGTATAAAAAAAGTAAAATCGGGCACGATGTATGCAATCATCGAAGGCTGTTGCCCAACTGCCGGAGATCCACATGCAAGCGAAGTCCAGACCATTTGCACGCTGCCTGATCGCTGCATCCCGGCTCGCCGGCTGGCATCGCTTGCTGCTTGCAGCGGTGGCGGCGTGAACGCGCCGGATCGCGTGCGCGGCGCCCGCGCCGATGACATCGGCAAGAAAATCGCCGATGACATCGTGCTCGGCCACTTCGAACCCGGCACCCGGCTCGATGAAGTGATGCTGGCCAAGCGCTTCGAGGTCTCGCGCACACCGGTGCGCGAAGCGCTCAAGCAACTTGCCACCCAGGGGCTCGTAGTCTGCCGCCCGAATCGCGGCGCCGTCGTCGCCGAGCTCACCGCGCAGCAGATAGCGCACATGTTCGAAGCCATCGGCGAGCTCGAAGCAGCGTGCGCGAGGCATGCGGCGATCCGCCTGTCGGCGGGCGAACGCGACCATTTGCACGCGCTGCATGCGCAGGCGCGGGTTGCGATGCGCGCAGCCGACGCGGATCTGTACGATCGCCTGAATCAGGAATGGCATCGTGTGCTCATCGAGGGTTGCGGCAACCCGGTGTTGATCGAGATGACTCTCGGCTTGCGCCACCGTTTGTCACCGTTTCGGCGCTCGCAATTTCGCAATCTCGAACGCATGAGCGCATCGTTCGAGGAGCATGCGGTGATCATCGAAGCCTTGATGGCGCACGATGTCGGCAGCGCGCAGCGCCAGATGCGCTCGCATCTGCTGTCGGCCCACATGGCGACGGCGCGCCTGTCATCCGGATGCAACTAGCCGGCGCAGCCATGACGCGCTGCCTGCAATAAAACAACATACTGATAAAACAAGGAATAGCATGCTCAATACCGCCCGCGCCACCCACGCGATCGCCGTCGCGCCGCATCACCTGGCCTCACAATCGGCGCTGGCCGTGATGCGCGATGGCGGCAATGCCATCGAAGCGATGGTGGCGGCCGCTGCCACGATTGCCGTGGTTTATCCGCACATGAACGGGATAGGCGGCGATTCATTCTGGATCATCGTGCCGCCAGATGGCGCGCCGATCGCGATCGACGCCTGCGGCCAGGCGGCGCTGGCAGCCACCATCGAGGCTTACCGCAGCCGCGACCTGGCAGCCATTCCGATGCGCGGCCCGCTCGCGGCCAACACGGTCGCCGGCACCATAGGCGGCTGGCAGGCCGCCCTTGAAGTGGCCGCCGAACTCGGCGCCAAGCTGCCGCTGGCGCGCCTGCTGCGCGATGCGATCGATTACGCCGAAACCGGCGTCCCGGTCACCGTCAGCCAGGAAAATGCCACCCGCTCCAAGCTGCCGGAACTGGCGGCGCAGCCGGGATTCAAGGATGCCTTCCTGATCGATGGCGCCTTGCCGCTGGCCGGCCAGCGCTTCCGGCAGCCGCGCATGGCGCGCACCCTGGCGCTGCTGGTGCGAGATGGACTCGACAGCTTTTACCGTGGCGAGCTCGCCAACGAGATCGCCGCCGATCTGGAGGGCGTGGGCAGTTTGCTCTGCGGCACCGATCTGGCCGCTTGCCGCGCCGAGCGCAAGACGCCGCTGCGGCTCGCCCATTCGGCGGGCGAAGTCTTCAACATGACCCCGCCGACCCAGGGTGCCGTATCGCTGGCGATACTCGGCGTGCTCGACCGGGTTGGCCTGGCCCAGGTCGAGGCCGACAGCGCCGACCATGTGCATCTGGTGGTCGAAGCCACCAAGCGCGCCTTCCAATTGCGTGACCGTTACATCACCGATCCGGCCGACATGACGCAAGATCCGCAAGCGCTGCTGGCATCTGGCAGCCTTGATGCGCTCGCCGCCACCGTCCGCCTGGACCAGGCTGCGCCATGGGGCAATGGCCGCGGCCCCGGGGATACCATCTGGATGGGGACGATCGATGAATCGGGACTGGCGGTATCATTCATCCAGAGCATCTATCACGAGTTCGGCAGCGGCGTGGTGCTGGCCAAGACCGGCATCAACTGGCAAAATCGCGGCGCCTCGTTCAGTCTCGATGCCGACCATTTGCTGGCGCTGAAACCGGGCAAGAAGCCGTTCCACACGCTCAACCCGGCAGCGGCGCGCCTCCACGATGGCCGCACCATGGTCTACGGCACGATGGGCGGCGATGGCCAGCCACAAACCCAGGCCGCGGTATTTTCGCGCTACGTGGTGTTTGGCCAGCCCTTGCAAACAGCGGTCACGGCGCCGCGCTGGCTGCTCGGGCGCACTTGGGGCCAGAGCAGCGACACGCTCAAGCTAGAGCGACGCTTCCCGCAGCAGGTGATCGATGGCTTGAGCGCGCGCGGACACGAGGTCGAGCTCTTGTTGCCATTCGATGAAACCATGGGCCATGCCGGCGCGCTGGTGCGCCATCCGGACGGCATGCTCGAAGGCGCCAGCGACCCGCGCTCGGACGGCGGCGTGGCGGGATACTGAGATGAAATTCAAGATGAAACGACCGCGTTTTTTGCCAGACAACCTGATGCTGTTGATGATAGGCACGGTGCTGGCCGCGAGCCTGCTGCCGGCCTCCGGGACGACGGCCCTGGTATTCAACAACATCACCAATGGCGCAATCTGCCTGTTGTTTTTCTTGCATGGAGCAAAGCTGTCGAAGGAATCGGTGATTGCCGGCGCCGGTCACTGGCGGCTGCACCTGACGGTACTGCTCTGCACTTTTCTGATCCTGCCCTTGCTCGGATTCGGGCTCAAGCCGCTGCTGTCGCAATTGGTGACGCCGGACCTGTATCTGGGCGTGCTGTTCGTGTGCGTGTTGCCGTCCACGGTGCAATCGTCGATTGCCTTCACCTCGGTTGCGCGCGGCAACGTGCCGGCCGCCGTCTGCGCCGCCTCGGCCTCGAATCTGCTCGGCATTTTTCTCACTCCGGTGCTGGTGGGATTGCTGGTCGTGGCGCACAGCGGCGACCTGATCCAGTTCGATGCGATCCGCAACATCGCCCTGCAATTGCTGCTGCCGTTTGTCGCCGGCCAGATCGCGCGGCGCTGGATCGGCCCCTGGGTCGAATCGCACAAGCCGATGCTGAAAATCGTCGATCAGGGCTCGATCCTGCTGGTGGTCTACACCGCGTTCAGCGAAGCAGTGAATCAGGGGCTGTGGCAACAACTGCCCTCGGAATCGCTGCTGGGATTGCTGCTGATCAATGCGCTGCTGCTGGGACTGATCCTCACGATCTCGATGTTCGGCAGCCGCTGGCTGGGCTTCAACAAGGAAGACGAGATCACCATCGTCTTTTGCGGCTCGAAAAAGAGCCTGGCCAGCGGCATTCCGATGGCCAAGGTCCTGTTTGCCGGCCCTGCGCTGGGCGCGATCGTGCTGCCGCTGATGCTGTTCCATCAACTGCAGCTGATGGTGTGCGCGATATTGGCCGCGCGCTATGCCCGGCGCAAGGCCGAGGTCATCGGGCCAGCGCCGAAAGCGGGCTCACTTGCCAATGCAAAAGCGGCTGAAAATGACGCCCAGCAAATCGTCCGATGAAAAAGCCCCGGTGATACTGGACAGTTGCGCCTGCGCCAGGCGCAGCTCTTCGGCGAACAGGTCGAGCGACTGATCGCTCTGCGCCGCATGCGCGCCAGCGACGGCCAGATGACCTGCGGCCAGCTTCAACGCGATCAAATGCCGTTCGCGCGCCAGATAGACCGATTCGCCGGTCTGCTGCCAGCCTGCGATGCGCAGCAATTCGGCGCGCAGCAAGTCGATGCCGATCTGCTCGTGCGCCGACAGGTAGACGTGGGTGATGTCGCCCATCTGGTCGATCGCCACCACCTGCGCCTTGTGGCCGGACAGATCGATCTTGTTCCAGATCCGCAGCACCGGCACACCTGGCGGAAACGCTTGCATGATGGCTTCATCTTCTTGCGTCGGACCGATGTCGGCGCCTAGCAGATGCAAGATGACATCGGCCTTGCCAACCTCGTCCCAGGTACGCTGTATGCCGATGCGTTCGACGACATCGATTTCCTCGTCCGGCGCGCGGATGCCGGCGGTGTCGATGATATTGAGCGGAATGCCCTGGATCTGGATGGTTTCGCTGACCTTGTCGCGCGTAGTGCCGGCGATCGGCGTCACGATCGCCGCCTCAAAACCGGCCAGCGCATTGAGCAGCGATGATTTACCGACATTGGGCTGGCCCACCAGCACCACGTTCAAGCCTTCGCGCAGCAGCGCCCCTTGCGCCGCTTGCCGAAATACCGTTTCCAGCGCTTGCGTGATGCCAGCCAACTGGCCGCGCGCATCGGATTTTTCAAGGAAGTCGATTTCCTCTTCTGGAAAATCGAGCGTCGCCTCGACCAGCATGCGCAGCCCGGTCACTTGCTCGACCAGCGCGTGGATGGTGTTTGAAAAGGCGCCGGCCAGCGATTGCGACGCCGATTTGGCCGCCGCTTCGGTCGAGGCATCGATCAAATCGGCTACCGCTTCGGCCTGGGCCAGGTCGAGCTTGTCGTTCAGATAGGCGCGGCGCGTGAATTCGCCCGGCTCGGCCAGGCGCAATCCGATCCCGGCACCCGCCTCCAGTATCCGCGCCAGCAGCAATTGCAGCACGATCGGTCCGCCGTGGCCCTGCAGTTCCAGCACGTCTTCTCCAGTGTACGAATGGGGCCCCTTGA
>CANFGA010000223.1 GCA_947446335.1 Oxalobacteraceae bacterium
CCCTGTCATCACCGGAAATGAAAATACGCAAATTCTGCTGCCCAAGGAAAATGCGGCAAAGTTTCACCTGAATCTGGCCCAGTGGGGCCATGCGCTGTCGACCTGGACCACGCACAAGATCACCAGCGCACGCGAACGCATCGACACGCTGGCGTCGAAATATGACACCACGCCGGAAGTGCTGCGCCAAGCCAACAATATCCCCCAAAAGATGTTGCTGGTAGCTGGCTCGACGATCCTGGTGCCGCGCACCTCGACCTCGCTCAACGTCGACATCACGCAAGAGATCACCGACAATGCCACCTTGCTGTTTGCCGCTGACCGGCCTGAGCGCAAGATGCGCCCGGTGACGGTGCGCAGCAGCAACAACAACAAAGGCAAGACTGCAGCGCCGATCTCGCTGGTCAAGGCGCGCGTGTCGCGCAGCGGCAAGATCGTGACCAAGCACTCGGCAAGATAACAAGCTGATGCGCAGCTCTGGCTGCGCAAGATCAGAACCAGCCCGATGGCAGCAGCGGGCATCGAATCACCACAACCTTACTGTCGTCGACGCAGCCACCACGGCTTGCGAGCCATCGCCACAGTAGCAATTGGAGTATCCATGGCGTTCTTGCAAGGAAAAAAAATTCTCATCACCGGTTTGTTGTCGAACCGTTCGATCGCCTACGGCATCGCAAAAGCATGCCACCGGGAAGGCGCCGAATTGGCGTTTACCTATGTCGGCGAGCGCTTCAAGGAGCGCACCGTCGATTTTGCCAAGGAGTTTGACAGCACCTTGATTTTCGACTGCGATGTCAGCAGCGACGAACAGATCGCCGCCGTCTTCACCGACCTGGCCACGCACTGGGACCAACTCGACGGCCTGGTACACGCGATCGGCTTTGCGCCGCGCGAATCGATCGCCGGCGATTTTCTCGATGGCTTGTCGCGCGAAGGCTACCGCATCGCGCACGATATTTCAGCTTACAGCTTCCCAGCGCTGGCCAAGGCCGCGCTGCCGATGCTGCGCCCCGGCTCGTCGCTGCTGACCTTGACCTACCTGGGCGCCGTGCGCGCCATCCCTTACTACAACACGATGGGGCTGGCCAAGGCATCGCTGGAAGCCTCGGTGCGCTATCTGGCTGAATCGCTGGGCCAGAAAGGAATCCGCGCCAACGGCATTTCCGCCGGTCCGATCAAGACCCTGGCCGCGTCCGGCATCAAGGATTTCGGCAAGCTGCTCGGTTTTGCGGCATCGCACGCGCCACTGCGGCGCAATGTGACGATCGATGAAGTCGGCAACACCGCCGCCTTCATGCTGTCCGATCTGGCCTCGGGCATCACCGGTGAAATCACTTACGTCGACGGCGGCTTCTCGCACGTGATGGGCTTGAACGCAGAAGATTACTGACACAGCGTTGATACGGCAATGCATTGAAAAATGCAATAAAGCAATGATCCCGCAATTAGACCGTGCAAAAACGGTTCAATTGCGGTATAGTTCCGTTTGTGCACTGCATCATCTCTTTTGAGTAAGCAGTGAAGAAACAAAAAAAGCAACAAGAACTACCCAGCAGCTTCGCAAGCCTTGGCGCATCCCACGGATGATGCCGAATAAAGCCCTCCCGCCTTGTGTGTCGCACCTGACACCGTCCCGGCGCAAAGCTTTTGTGCCGAAATTTCTTTCTATCGAGTCATTTCGTTTTGGTTGGCGTTGCTATTTTGCGTTCTGCTTTTGCAGAGACGCTGATTTTTACGAAAGAAAATATGACTTTTGAAGCCCTTGGACTGCACCCTTCCATCATTCAAGCACTGACCGAAGCTGGCTATACCAAGCCTACCGGCGTGCAATCGCAATCGATTCCTGCAGCAATCGAAGGCCGTGACTTGCTGGTATCTTCCCAGACCGGCTCGGGCAAGACTGCTGCATTCATGCTGCCATCGCTGCACAAGCTGGCTAGCGCCGAGCAAGTTGTTGCCGGCAAGACGCCGAACCAGGAAATTCAGGCAGCGCGTGCGCGCGGCGACCGTCCACGCTTCAAGGCTGCCCAGCCAAAAATGCTGGTGCTGACGCCAACGCGCGAACTGGCACTGCAAGTGACGAGCGCTACTGAAAAGTACAGCACCGGCATCCGCCGCATCAAGGCTGTGTCGATCCTGGGTGGCATGCCTTATCCAAAACAGATGCAATTGCTGGCCAAGAATCCTGAAATTCTGGTCGCGACCCCTGGCCGTTTGATCGACCATATGGAATCGGGCAAGATCGATTTCTCGCAATTGGAAATTCTGGTGCTCGACGAAGCAGACCGCATGCTGGACATGGGTTTCATCGACGACATCGAAAAAATCGTCGCTGCCACACCCGATGGCCGTCAAACCATGCTGTTCTCGGCAACGCTCGATGGCGTGGTCGGCAACATGGCGCGCCGCATCACGAAAAACCCGATGGTCATACAGATCGCCGGTTCGGCTACCAAGCATGAAAACATCGTGCAACGCGTCCACTTCGTCGACGATCTGTCGCACAAGAATCGTTTGCTCGACCATCTGCTGCGCGATGAAACGCTCGACCAGGCCGTGGTATTTACCGCCACCAAGCGTGACGCCGACACCATCGCCGATCGCCTGAACATCGCTGGCTTCTCGGCTGCAGCATTGCATGGCGACATGCATCAGGGCGCGCGCAATCGCACCCTGGACGGCATGCGCCGTGGCCAGGTCAAGGTATTGGTTGCCACCGACGTCGCTGCACGCGGCATCGACGTTCCAACCATCACCCACGTGTTCAACTACGATCTGCCGAAATTCCCGGAAGACTATGTGCACCGCATCGGCCGTACCGGCCGCGCAGGTCGCAATGGCCTGGCGATCTCGCTGGTCAACCATGCAGAAAGCATGAACGTCAAGCGCATCGAGCGCTTCACCAAGCAATTGATCCCGGTCAATGTCATCGAAGGTTTCGAGCCTAAGAAAACGGCATCGGCACCACGCTCGACCGCGCGCCCAGGCAGCTGGAAGCCGGGCGATAACCGCGGCGGCGCCAAGCCATCGGGTCAGCGCACGTTCAGCAAGCCGGGCGCTCCTAGCACCGGCGCTGGCGCTGGTTACAAAGGCAGCAACCCGCGCTCGACCGACGGTGCGCGTCGCACCTACGGCGACCGCTGATCGATCAGGCAGGCCAACTGCCTGTCAGTCGCTTTAAAAAAGCCGCCAGAGCAATCTGGCGGCTTTTTTCATTCACGGCACTGCCTTTTCAAAGCCAGCCGCTCAGCAGGCGCAGGTGCGCAAGCCGGCAAAGATGTCGTCGCGTTCCGGCGTGTAGAAATTGCGCATGACGGGCGAGCGCAGCCGCGCAGGCGTCGCAAACGAGGCGCCGCGCAAGACCTGGTGGGTGCCGAACCACGGTGCCGAATAGTCGCGATACGGTCCGGCGACAAAACCCGGATAAGCCTCGAACGGGGAGGCGGTCCACTCCCATAATTGGCCCCAGAAAAAGTCAGGATGACCGGACAGCGCCGCATACTCCCATTCGGCCTCGGTAGCCAGGCGCCGACCGGCCCATGCGCAATAGGCTTGCGCCTCGTACAGATTGATATGGCGTACCGGGTCGTGCAGCGCCAGCGTGCCGGGACGACCGAATGCAACCGTGTGCCAGCCGTTGGCGTCGCGCTGCCAGTGGCGTGGCGCCGAGCGCTCTTGCTCCATCAGCCAGGCGCGCCCCTGCACGCTCCAGAATTGACTGTTCTGGTAACCACCATCGCCGACAAAATCGAGATATTGCGCATTTGAAATCAACGTTGCATCGATACAAAACGGTGCCACCCGCAGCGCATGCGCTCCCATCTCGTTGTCAAAAGCGAAGCCGCTCGCCGGAACGCGCCCCATGCTCAAGGTGGCGCCGGGAAAAGCGATCTGCCCCGGTGCCGGAGCAGGCATGCGCTGCAGCACCGGGGCCGCCAGGCCCAGCGTCTGCAGCGTGATCAAGAATGCCTCGCCATGCATGTCTTCATGCGCCAGCGCCAGCCGGTACGGGTAAAGCGCGGCATCGGTGTTGGCCACGCGCGACAGTTTGTCGAGCGTGCGATCGAGCACTTCGTGGCAATAGGTCTTCAATGCGCCTTTTGAAGGCAAGTCCAGTGTCCAGCGGCTGCGATGCGCGACCGTGCCGGAGTCGAACAAGTCGTCGCCGCAAGTGAGCAGCGAACCCTTGATGGCGTCAAGCGGATGGCTGCTGCTCGCCTCGCGCAAGATGAACCATTCGGCGAACCAGGCGATGTGACCGAGCTCCCACGACGGTGGATTGATGGTGCGCAGCTGCGGCACGCGCGCCGCCTGGTCGAGTCCGGCAGCGGCAAAGCAGTCGAACAAGCCCAGCGTATAATTGCGCGCAGCCGTCAAGGCAAGTGCCATTTGCTGCGGCGTATGGTGACGAAAGGAAGGATGAGTAGAGTTCATCAGACGATTGTAGCGACTTTTGACAGGAACACACGATTGAAGGCAACGCACATCTGGATCGTCAGCCCCGCATTGGCCGATGCCAACAATGGCAATTGGCAAAGCGCCAAGCGCTGGGCGCATTTCTTGCGCACGCGCTACCGGGTCACGCTGGCCAAGCAATGGCCAGATTGTGCTTCGGTCACCGATCAAGCTGAAGCTGGGCCCGACTTGCTGATCGCACTGCATGCGCGCCGCTCCAGTGCCGCGCTGGCGGCATTTGCCAGCGCCTATCCCGAACGCCCGACACTGCTGCTGTTGACCGGCACCGACTTGTATCGCGATATCCACAGCGATGGCGCAGCACAAGCGTCGCTGGCCTCGGCACGCTCGCTGGTGCTGCTGCAACCGGCCGGGCTGGCCGAATTGACGCCAGCCATGCGCACCAAGGCCAGCGTCATTTATCAGTCTGCAACCACGCTGAAAAACGCAAGGCTGCCGCGGCAGTTTTTTGATGTCGCCATGATCGGCCATTTGCGCATCGAAAAAGACCCGCTCACCTTCATGCGCGCGAGCGCGCTGATCAAGCTCGATCGGGTGCGCATGATCCACATCGGCGCCGCCCTGGAGTTCGAGCTGGGCGAGCTCGCGCGCGCGACCGAGGCGGCAAACCCGCGCTATCGCTGGCTCGGCCCTGTGCCACATGCGGCGACGCGCCAGCGCCTCAAGCGCTGCCATTTGATGGCGATCACATCTCATATGGAAGGCGGCGCCAACGTCATCATCGAAGCCATCACCAGCGGCGTCGCGGTCGTGGCCAGTGACATCAGCGGCAACCGCGGCATGCTCGGCGATGACTATGCCGGCTACTTTGCGGCTGGCGATTGCGCGGCGCTGGCCGCCCTGATCGAGCGCTGCGCGCTCGATACTTCTTTTCATCTATTGCTGCAAAAACAATGCGCACTGCGCGCGGCGCTATTCGCACCCGAAGCCGAGCAAACGGCATTGCTGCAGTTGGTGGATAATCTGTTACAAAGCTGATTTTGCAGCACCTCCGATCACCCCCCTAGACGAGCTATGGAACCCAGATGAACACAGAGAACACGAACACGGCACCAGCAACGATCAAACTGACTTCCTTTTCGCACGGCGGCGGCTGCGGCTGCAAGATCGCACCCGGCGTGCTGGCCGAGATATTGAAAAATTCCAGTGGCTTTCCGGTGCCCAAGGAATTGATGGTCGGCATAGAAACGGCCGATGATGCCGCCGTCTACAAGCTCAACGACGAGCAAGCCTTGATCGCCACCACCGACTTTTTCATGCCGATCGTCGACGATCCGTTCGACTTTGGCCGCATCGCCGCCTGCAACGCGATCTCGGATGTCTACGCG
>CANFGA010000224.1 GCA_947446335.1 Oxalobacteraceae bacterium
ATTATCGCGCAAGATATTATGCAGCGCCTTGGTGCTGCCAGCGATGGTACCGAATGCGACAGGAAGAACCGTCATTTGTTCCATTAACCGTTTTACGACAAGATTATGTGCCGCCAGATTTTTTCGTTCCGGCCGAATTCTTTTTTCTGCAATATCGCTGACCACGGCAGCAATCGGCCCTTGGACGATCATATAAACCGAGGCGCCATTGATTCCAATATCGAGATAATCAAGATGATCAACGGCATCAGCGATCGCATACAGGTAATGACCTGAATCAAGCCTTGATTCCATTTTCATGCTCTCACTTTCCGATTAGCCGCACTGGAAGAAAACGTCCGGATGTCGCCGCTGGCATGAATGCGGCCATGAAAAGATGATACAGGCGCAGGACAAGGATCTTGCCGGAGCCGCCGCAAGGTCATGATCTCGCGCCGCATCCGATATGCCAAGCCGCGATCATCACGGCAGCAAACTGTCTGAAAGGCTGCGGAACTCAGAGAAGAAGTGATGCAAGAGGATGTTCGGATATTCATTATTTCATGCTCCGCAAAAACGATCACCGAGTCAGCTTAGATGCTATCGTGCCAGTTGGCGTTGATGAGTCTCAATAACTCAATTGCCTGCGCTTGAGCCGGTCAGTGGGGGCCGTATGAATCGGAAGCGGCGCAGCTGCGGGAAGTGCGTTGTCGGTGCGGCCGTCGTCATCCGGCTTATCGACAAACCGTTGCAGCCTTTGCTGCTTGCTGCCGATATCATTGATCCGGTTAACTATTTCGACGCAACGCTGCTCTACCCGTAACATTTCCTTTTTCAAGCGCTGTTTTTCCATCTCCAGCATCGACAATTCCAAAAGAGCACCAGAGGACGACCGCGTGCGACGACCATCCACCAATCCGGCCATGGTTTTGATATGTTGTACGCCACGCATCTCAGTTGCCACGGTTGCCTCCTGGACCTGGCTGTGCCGCAAAGTCGATGCCGTCCAAAGAACGATGCTTGCCTGTCGTGGCTTTCTTCTCTCCGGCAATCGGAAACAACTCGGGTGTGGGTGGACAGCAGCGCGTGATGATCTCATCGAGACGTTCAAGCCCTGCCACTTGCCCATCACACGTCACCTTGAGGCAATCAGCATTCAAGACGTCATGACACAACTCTCGAAAAACAGGATCTCCCGCAGCAACGCTGCCCTTGCGATTGACTACGATGCGCCCAAGCATGATGCAAGCCCTTATCGTCGGCCGTGCGTTGTGGACACCGAGCTCCCGGAATTCGCGCACGATGTCGACGATCGATTTGGCTTGCCTCCAAGGAATACCTGACTTGGCCTGCGTGATCGCCACTTCCGTTTCATAGTCGTGGTGCCCCACTTTCAACGTAATCATGCGATCCATCAACGCATCCTGAGTCTTGTGGACTCCCGCATACTCTTCCGGATTACTGGTGAAAATGGCGCTGAAGTTGGGGTGTACCTGAAGATAGCCATCGCCACTGCGCGCATCAGGGAGTTCCAGCAAGCGCTCTTCGAGAATCGACAGCAATACGTTATTGGCTTCCGGGCGCGAGCGAGTAAATTCATCGTAGATCAACGTGAAACCGTATTTGCAAGCGGTGGTAAGACGGTTATCCCCCCACTGTTTGGAAACGCTTTCCTCCTGTTTCAGGACCGAGTGTATGTAGTTATCGACCACCTTGGTGGAGCGATAACCGGTCTGGCCTCCGATCAGGTCGGAACTTCCAAATTCATCATCACCGTGGATCAAGATGACTTGACGCCCAAGCTGGGCCGCCACATGCATGGCCAAGGCTGTCTTTCCGGTTCCTGCGGGGCCGCTGAAATGGATAGGGTAGCCAGCCCGAATATAGTCAAGCGCACGCTCGGAAACACCCTGAATATATGGAGTTTCAACAAAATTGGCTTTCTTCTCCAGCGTCAGTACGGTCAATTCTTCAGCTTGATTCATTGCGCCCGCTCCCCATTTTTATTGGCAACCACCCCGTTCATGCTATCGGGTGCTCATTTTTTTTTCGATTTCCCTTGCTTGCCTGCGTTGTGCCAGCCGGCATCAACGCTGACGGACTTCGCCTGATGCATGTCAGCTTGAGGATTGCTCGGCTTGCTCTCGGGGTTGGAAGTCGGCCAGGAAAATGGCTCTGCAACAGATTCACTCTTGAGGCTGGCCGGTCTCTGCGATGCCGTCTGCGCAGGATGCCCCACTGCCGCGCGCGATCTCAGCATGGGAGCCACGGAACAACGCAGGTCCAGAACCTGGGCCCTGATCCCTTGCGTGGACTTCGCCAGCGTATCGGCCAATTGCTGCGCCACCGCTGCGCGCGTGACATGAAAACCCTTGATCAAATTGTCCACGGCGCGTGAACGCAGTCGGCGATCCTTCACCAATGCAGCATGCTGCGTTTTACTCATTTGATCAAACATCCTGGAAAAATTGGCACGCTCCTTTGCAACTTCGACACGCAAAGCTGCCACATAATTGACAACCGATTGCGTCGATTCGTTGAGACTTTTGCGCAACGTGCGGCGCATGCCGCGATGATCACGCCGGAATCCATCGCACATCGCATTCGGGTGCTGACGTATGGCGAGCAAGTTGCAAGATCTGTTCATGCGATCCGTGGCCAATTCGGACTTCAAAGCCTTGACCATCGCAGTACGCTCACGACAAAAAGAACGTAGCATGTTGGCGGTCTGCGCCTTGATATCGCTCACTAATTGCGCGCGCTCGCACGCTGCAGCGGACATGCCGGGCATCGAGGCTTGCATCTGGTTTCTCATGTTATTCATCTCAATTGACTCCTCTTGGGCTGATCATGCAGCCAACCTTTCTGTCAAAGATTGGCTGCCGATGCGCGTCTCGTTTCGTCTGAATACATCGCTGCACTGCATCCCCGGTCGAGAGGACTTCCTGCCGACCGGGGAGACACCCGGATAGTTAGGCAGGGGCAGCGGCGCTCGATGTGAGGCCGATTGCTTCTGCATACTTGAGATAGGTTTCAACCGATGCGATCACGACGCGCGCCTCAATCGACAGCAACTCAATCCCGACCAGCGACACTTTTACCCAAGCATCAATGACAATTCCCTTGTCAAGAATGCGATCGACAACTTCTGCCAAGCTCGATGAGTCGGTTGATTTTTGTACCTTTGCCATGTCATTCTCCTGTCGTTTAATACCCCTGATTAGCACTTTTCAAATGCGAAGTACGGGGTTATGCCCTTCGTCACAGAAGTTAATCGCAATCTCTGTGCCAGATTTTTTTTCGATAATTTTTTAGAAAAAATCGTTTAAAAACAATAGCTTGAAATATTTAATCCTTAAATAAAAGATTGCATTAAAAAATATAAGGCAAATATCCTAGGGCGATGGAACCATAGATATGGCGCGCTATACCGAGGAGGACAGGACTGCATGGATTGCATTGAGGATATCGTCGTGACGAAATGGCTTGGTGACAAAGGCGGAAATAAGACCCGTTTTCAAATTGTGCTGTACCAGACTGTCGTCCTTGTAGAAATAACCTGACACAAGAATAACCGGCGCAGCGCAAGAGGTATGGGCCCGAATCCGTCTAGCCAGTTCTACCCCTTCAATATCGCCCAGTTTGGCATCGAGCAAGATCAGGCAACAAGCCCGCCCGGTCTCGCCTAGCCATCGCAACGCCTCGTCACCACTTCCCGTCGTCGCGACTGAAAATCCATTTCTTCGCAAGATCATTTCAAGAGCCCAGCGCACGTCCGGTTCGTCATCCACCACCAGCACAGTTAAACATGCAACCATCAGATGTCTGCTCCCAGAGGCAGGCGGACCACGAAAGTGCTGCCTTGCCCCTCAGTACTGCTTTCCACTGCGATCGCGCCACCGTGCTGCTCGACAATCGTATGGCAGATTGACAGTCCCAAGCCAGTGCCCTTGCCAACGGGCCTGGTAGTAAAAAAAGGGTCGAATATCTTGCTCAAGTGGGAGGGAGAAATTCCACTTCCAGTATCGCGTACACGCACCACCGCCTCGCCCCCCTCGCGTCGAATGGCAACCTTGACCTCGCCGCCCGCAGGCATGGCTTGATATGCATTCAAAATCAGATTCATGACCACCTGCTGCAATAAATTGGCATTGCCGGAAATTGGTACGCAAGGTTCGGCATAGTCTTCAAGTACGTTGATTTTTTGAAGCTTTGCCTGAGGAGTCAGCATGCTGAGTGTTTCGTGCATCAATGCGACAAAGTTCAGCGATTGCGTTTGATTGCTGGACGAAGGCCGGGCGAATCGCAACAGATTTTCGATGATCATCGAAGCGCGCTGTATACCCTCGAGTATCTTGCGCACACACTCTTGCTGAAATATCGGATCGTCAGGTGGTTCCAAAAGAAACTGTGCGGCTGAAAAACTGACCGACAATGGATTGCGCAATTCATGCGCAATCCCCCCTGCCATCACCCCCAGAGCAGCGAGTTTCTCGCTCTGATAGAGATGTTGCTCCAGCGCCCTGCGCTCGGACAGATCACGTCCAACCGCAACGACACCACTGACCTTGCTCGAATCATCGCGGATCGACGAAAAGGACCAATCGACCGGGATCAGCGCACCGGAACTGGCAATCAGGTTCAATTCCCGGAACTCCACCACATCACCATTGACCAATTGGCGAATGATCATCGCCATATCGTTGCGCTGATCAGGTTCACATAATTCGGCCAATAATTTCCCTCGCGCTTCACCTATCCGATAACCTGAGATGCGTTCAGCGGCCGGGTTCCAGCTTGTAATGCGTCCCTCGGCATCGGTCGAAATCACCAGATCGTTAGCGCTTTCCACTACACTCGCCAGATGACGTTCAGCCATGCGCACCTTCTCGCTCAACTTTACCTTGTCGGTGATGTCATCCATCACCAGCATGACGTGCTCCACCACAGTACCGGACTTGATCGGGATCACGGTGTAATAAAAGATGCGGATAGGTATGCCGGGGGCCCGATAAGTCATTTGGGAGCCAGGCAGCGGCAAACCGGTGGCGAAGACGCTGCGGATTTTTGCCTCCAGTTGTGTGAATTCAAGAATAGCATCCGGAAATACCTCGCGAATGCGCAAACCGATCGTGCTGCCTTCGGTTCGTCGCGCCTTCTCGATGAAATTTCGGTTTGCCGATGCGATGCGCAATGCCGGATCGATCACCACCAAGGAAAATGGAATATTCCCCAAAAGCATGTGATAGAGTTTTTCATACCAACCTTCGGAAGTCATCACAGGAGCGCACTGTGCGTAGGGAGCAGTCGATATGTGATCGGGTTCTGTTTTTTTCATGCCGAAGCTTCGGACAGATCAGGGCAAAAATTGTATGGAGGCCAAGGTCCTCGCAACTCAAGTGCCATTCCGATCGATAGGCAAACATGCTGTTGTACCGAAAGCGCCGCGAGAAATTCGGGAAGCGTTTCGGGAGACAGCAAGAAACTGCCATTGAACACCATGCGCTCGCTGCGCCCGGTGATTGCGCTTGCATGGAGCCGCAAGGCAGTCGAGGCAATCGACTGCAGCGCCAGCGCCTGCTCCAGATCATGCGTTGCCTGCGCCAATCTCGCTTCCAGCGCCGCATCGATTTTTGCATCGAGTTGTTTCTGCTGCAAATAGCGGGCCCCGGGCGAGCAAGACAGTTTCGCGCGCAAGGATTGAATCTCCGGATCATCAGTTGCAATGATGGCCCGGGTATCCTGTTCCAGAATATAACCCTTGATGCTCCACTCTGTCTTGTCGCTCA
>CANFGA010000225.1 GCA_947446335.1 Oxalobacteraceae bacterium
CGCGGGCGCAGCATCAAGAGTTTTCTGTACATGTTCATCGACACCTTCATCGGCGGCGGACTGGTCATCGACAGCCATCTGCATGCAGGTTTGCACGGCAATGCAGGCGCCATCGGCTCGATGCCGATGGGGCTGGCGCATCAAGATCAGCATCAAAATCAGACAGCGCCAGCCCAGATGCTGAGCACGGCATCGCTGCGATCGCTGGAAGCCTTGTTTGAACAGGCAGCGCTGGCTCCGGGCGCAGCTTATGACGAGCGGGCCTTGCAAGCGCCCTGGGAGCAATACAGTGAACAATGGCTGGAACAGGCCGCAGCGGGCATCGCGATGACGATCAACAATGCCACTTGCCTGCTCGATCTCGAAGGCATCATCATCGATGGCTCATTTTGCCGAGCGATGCTGGAACGGCTGATGCAGCGCATTGAAGCGGCGATGGATCGCTACAATTGGGAAGGGATTGCGCGCCCGATGGCGCAAGCTGGAACGATAGGATCGGATGCGCGGGCGCTGGGCGGCGCTTTGCTGCCGCTGTATGCCAATTTTGCACCCGATCACGATCTGTTTTTGAAACTATAACTTCAGGTATCAGGCTCGGGGAACCCGAACCTGATACCTTTTGACTAGCGACCTCCTGGCCGATCAGAACCAGGCTTCGACTTGCACGCCGAACGACGTGCCGTTGGTCTTGCCGCCAAACACGCCAGTGCTCGACAGCGAGCTGCCGGCATTGCTGAAATCGGCGGCCTTTTGCGCCGCATCATTCCACTTGGCATAGGTCACGAAGGCGCGCAATTCAGGACGGGCCCAGAAGCCTTTTCCGGCCGACAGCACCGGTGCCAGCGTGACCTTGGTCAGCTTCAAGTCATTGCCGCCACCGACTGGCTTGATATTGTCGTGGCCCAGATCCATGACCATCTTGAAATTGTCATGGAATGCATAGACCGGACGCACGCCGACCGTGGTCCAGGTGCTGCTGCCGGCATTGCTCTTGTCGCGCTGCCAGACGCCGACCAGCGAACCGCTGAACTCGGGCGTGAATTGCCAGATCATGTTGTCGAATACACGGGTGCGCTTGACATCGGAGGTCGCTGTGGTGTCGGTGCCGCCGATCTTGATGCCGGAACCGCTGCCAAATTGCAGCGCCAGCGTATTGTCGCCGCCCAGCACGTTCAATTGCTTGTGCACGACCGAGAATGACCAGCCGCTTTCGACCTCTTTGTTGGTGCTGTTCTGGCCATCGCCGCTGATCACGGTCGCATCCAATTTCAGGCTGCCATTCGGATTGACCGGGATGCCTTCGTAGATGAAGCTGTGGCGGGTCGCTGCCACGGTTTGCAAGACATCGTTGCGAAACAGAGCGTAGCTGAACTTGCCGGGACCGGCCTGGATGCCGGAGATACCGCCGCCCACACCATCGCCTTGCAAGTATTTGAAGTCGAGCACATGAATGTCAGGACGATCGTAGTAACGCTTGCCCATCCAGGCGCTCGCGCCATTGAGGAAGGGAACGTTCTTCGCTTCGATGTAAGCCTGGGTCAGATCGAGGTGATTGTCCTTGCCGATGTCCGAATTCGGGCTGTAGGTTGCGACCATGACGTTACCGACGAAACTCGAGCCATTGGCCAGCTTGATCGCTTCCTTGGTGTACATGAATTCGCCGTAGAGATCGCACTCGTTGCCGAAACGGTATTTGGGCACGCCTTCCAGACCATAGCAAGCCTGGCTGCCGCCGCCGGAATTGGTGCCGGTGCCGGCGCGGAAATAGCCGCTGTAGACACCTTCGGCATCGCCGGCAACAGCCTGGCCGACGGAGAAAAGTAAGGCGATTGCCGCAGGCAGTGCTTTCAACATGTTCATTTTTTGTCCCTGATATTTTTATGGAGGTGTGTTGCAACGCTTTGCATCGGAGTCGATGCAACTTCTTGCCTGTCATGGTGCTCAATGAAGGCGGGTACAGTCGGCGATGATCAAGATCGATCACCGCCCTGGTCAGGACGGAGCGTGATGCCCCGTCGATCGGTTACGGCGAGATGCGCAAGTGAAATGCGGCATGCAGTGTGTGGTGATGGTCATTGTTTGTCTCCAATGGATTGTTCTTGTTTCATGTCGATGCGCCTGGCAATGGTGTTCTGCTCTATGGCTGCATCTGGACGTATTATGCTGAGTCTAAATTAATAAATCAAATAGTTTTATTTAATATTTTCAACTGTCTACCACAGACAACAGAAATGTGTCGCGCGTGGTGAATTCTGCCGCATCGCAAGCATGAAAGCCGCGTACGCCAGAGGGAAACGGCTCGAATTCTTCGATGGAAACCGTCGGTGGATGATGAAAGGCGCAGCAGATGCGCCAGCCGACGGCCTTCAAGCCGATGTCAAGCAACAAGCTCGCTGCGCAACGCCAGCAAGGATAGCCAGCGCTGCACGCTGTTGACGTCGCTGCTGCACGAGGCAAAGTCGGTCACGGTGCGCGCCGCCCGTTCGAGCAACTGGATGTCGGCTTCATGCTGGCGCGCGACATGCGGGTCTTCCAGGAACAGCACGCGGCGGCATTCGCGCTTCAAGATCAGTTCGGCGATCTGCGCGTCACCTCCGAGCGGCCCGCTGCGAAACGGCCGCACCCAGTGGCGACCGGCTTTTTCGCCCTTGATTCTTTGTGCCAGCGCATTGAGCAAGCCACCGGTGGTGCCGGTCGCGCAGCGCATCGCAAAACTGTCGAGCAAATCGAAATGCTGCTCGGCCAGTTCCAGCATCCGTCCCTTCATCGCATCGTGGGCGATCAAGGCGATGCTTTCATTGGCCAGATCGAAGGTCGGATCGAGGCTCGCGTCAAACGGCGCACCGCCGGCGACCGCTTCCAGTTCGAACCACTCGCGCGCGCCCGCCAGCGTCGACAGGAATGGTTTGCCGTGGATCACGCATTGGCGCTTCAGGGCCAGCGCTTCAGGAAAATTCGACGACGGATCGACCGGATCCATCAGGTAGATCACCGCATCGAGGGCCCGGGCGGGATCGGTATCGACGACACGCGACACCAGCATCATCAGCCCGCCTTCGCGGCCATAGGGAAAGCGCTCGATCGCTTGATAGCCGGGTAACAAGCCGTGGCTGCGGATCGCATCGAGCGTTCTGCCGACGACGATCAATTGCGGCTGCAAATGCGTGGCAATGGCCGCATCGGCACCGCGCAGCAACTGCACCAGCGCCGAATCGGCATCCTGATGATGGGTTCGGTTTGCCGCCAGACCGATGCGGCAGCGGGGAAGATTCTCGAGCATGACTCAACCTTTGCAATGGGTGGCAGCCGGAAAATCGGCTGCCAAGTCAAAATCAGAGGCTGATGGTGGTTCCCAGCAGCACCAGAAACTGGGCCAGCCATGCCGGATGGCCAGGCCAGGCCGGCGAGGTGACAAAGTTGCCATCGGTGATCGCATCGCTGACGGCGATGTCGGCATACTCGGCACCAGCGAGGCGCACTTCGGGCGCGCAGGCAGGGTACGCGGCGATGCGCTTGCCACGGATCACTTCGGCCGCGGCCAGCAATTGCGCGCCGTGGCAAACGGCGGCGATCGGCTTGCCGGCGGCGGCGAACTGCTGGACGATTTCGATCACGCGTGGATTGAGGCGCAGATATTCGGGTGCGCGCCCGCCAGCGATCATCAAGGCATCGTAGTTGGCGACATCGGCTTCATCGAAATTCGCGTTCAGTGCAAACAGATGGCCCGGCTTTTCGGTATAGGTTTGATCGCCCTCGAAATCGTGAATCGCGGTCTTGATGGTATCGCCGCTGCGCTTGCCCGGACACACCGCGTGCACCGCGTGGCCCACCATCTGCAGCGCCTGGAATGGCACCATCGTTTCATAATCTTCGGCAAAATCGCCCGTCAAAAACAGAATTTTCTTCGCTGCCATGTCATGCTCCTGTGAAAAATAAAATCGACCGAGGTTACAACGCTGATTCCAATGCGGATGGCCACCTCGATTGCACGGCACTGCAACGCGATGGGCACCAGAGCAACAATGCTAGCATTATTTGTAGTAAATTTGAATTAAATTCTAAAAATGTCGCGATTTTAACTTCATCAAAAGTAGTAAAATTACTTTACGTGGCGTGCTTGACGCCCCGCCGGAACTGGCGGGGGCAGCGTTGCTGCGATGCATGGTGCGTACTGAAAAAGGCTGGGCAGCGCGCTTGAAATTGTCTACAGCCGGCGCGCCTCGAACGTGTTGCAGCGTTCGATAGCGCCATTCTCGATGCCATTGGTGAACCAGCGCACCCGCTGTTCGGACGTGCCGTGAGTGAACGAATCGGGCACCACCTGGCCTTGCGACTGACGCTGCAATGCATCGTCGCCGATCGCGGTCGCCGCACTGAGCGCGGTGGCAATATCGCCTTTTTCAAGGATGCTGCGCGCCTCGTTGGCGTGAAAGGCCCAGACGCCGGCGTAGCAATCGGCTTGCAATTCGAGCCGCACCGATAGCGCATTGGCCTGGCTTTGCGACGCATTACGGCGCGCCTGATCGACCTTGTCCGAGTAGCCGAGCAAGTTTTGCACGTGGTGCCCGACTTCGTGGGCGATCACATACGCTTGCGCAAATTCGCCCGAGACGTTGAAACGCTGCTGCATCAGCTTGAAGAAACTCAGATCGATGTAAACCTTCTGGTCCGCAGGACAATAAAATGGTCCGGTTGCCGATTGCCCGGTGCCGCACGCGGTCGCGGTGCTGCCGGAAAACAGCACCAGCTTGGGCTTGACATAGGTCTGGCCCTGGGCCCGGAACAAGGCGCTCCAGGTATCCTCGGTATCGGCCAGCACGGTGCGCACGAAGCGAGTGGCCTGATCGGACGCGGGCGCGCGCGACCCTTGCTCGGTGCCTTGCTGCTGCCCCCGCCCCTGCTGCCCGGACTGCAGCACGGCGCCGAGATCGCCACTGCCGCCGCTGAGCAAATTGAGCAGCGTCAGCGGATTCACGCCCAGCACGTAGGAACCGACCAGCGCGATGACGATGGTGCCGATCCCGATCGACCGCCCGCCAAAGCCGCCACCGCCACCGCCACCGCCACCGCCACCATCATCGCGCCGGTCTTCCACATTGTCGCTTTCGCGATTGCCTTCCCATTTCATTTTTCTGCTCCAGCACTCTGATGGCTCTCGAACTTGCAACAGCGCAAGCTCAGCCCAGGCAATCGCTACTATACCTGCGTGCGCAGCCTCATTGGGCTGCACACACGCATGCCCAGCCTCATGGGGCTGCGCAAGCTACGGCCGCCTGCTGGCCCCGGGTCCAGCACATGCCGTTCGCTTGCGGCGCCGGATGCGGACTACCCTCGCGGTCGATGTGCGCAACCAGCGTGCGCCATCGGCTCACCCCTGCGCGATCGAGATCCATCTGCAACAACCAGCCGGTGTTGCCGCCAGGGTCGCTGAAGCCGTCGAACACGAAATTGCCCAGGCTGTAGATGATGGGCTTGCCCTGATATTGTTCGACATCCTGGATCACGTGCGGATGGCCGCCGACGACGGCATCGGCGCCGGCATCGATCATCAGGCGCGCCAGTTGGCGCTGGCGCTGGCCGGCTGTGCCCTCCTGCTCCCAGCCCCAGTGCATGACGGGGATCACCAGATCGGCGCCGTGCACCGTACGCGCAGCGATGATATCGAAGCGCACTTGCTCATCCTCGCTCCACGCGATGCCTGGCTTGTCGGCATCGGCCTCGAAACTGCGCGGAAAGAATTCATTGTAGGAGAGCA
>CANFGA010000226.1 GCA_947446335.1 Oxalobacteraceae bacterium
CCGGCCATGCATTGACTTGCCATCTGCTGGAGCGCGGTTACCGGAACATCGGCTTTCTGGGCGCGCAGCTCGATGCGCGTGTGCTGCAAAGGCTGGCCGGTTGCCGCGCCGCGCTGCAACAGGCCGGCCGCGCTTATCCGGCCGGCGAATTGCTGACAGAGACGCCGTCATCGATAGGGATGGGGGCGCAATTGCTGGAGCAGTTGCTGCGCCAAGCCCCCGATTGCGATGCGCTGTTTTGCTGCAACGACGATCTGGCGCAGGGCGTGCTGTTCGAATGCCAGCGCCGCGCCATCTCGGTGCCGCAGCAACTGGCGGTGGCCGGCTTCAACGACCTGGCCGCGTCAAACTGGATCCATCCCCGCTTGACGACGATCGCCACGCCGCGTTATGCGATCGGCCACGCCAGCGCCACGCTGCTGCTGGCGCGCATCGATGGCGCGGCGCTGGCACCGGTCCAGCAAGACCTGGGCTACACGCTGGTGGTGCGCGAAAGCACCTGAAAGCCGGGCATCGCTCCACCAATGCGTGAAAGCGCCTGAGACCAGCCATCACTCGACCGGTTCTGCGGCCTCGGGCAGCGTCACCGATGTCGGCATCGGCACCGAGATCGGCACCGGCTGCGCCAAAGGCACCGGCATCGTCGACGGCCCTGTCAGCGCATACAGCAGCGCCGCCGTTTCGGCGTCCGGTGCGCCATCGAACAGCGCCGGCCGGTATTTCATCTGGAAGGCGGTGATCACGTTGCGGGTCGCTGGATCGAGTTCGCCGTTTTGCGGCACGCTGAAACCGTGCACCGCCAATTGTTGCTGAAACCACGCCACGGGCGGCAAATCGCGCTCGAACACGATGCGGGTGCTGGCCACCCGCGTCGCATCGGGCCAGGTGATCAGACCGGCGGCGGCGAGCTGCGGCCACGGGAACAGCGGCCCCGGGTCGCTCTTGCGCTGCGGCGCGATGTCGCTGTGGGCCAGTATGTCGCCCGGCAAGATAGCGTGGCGCGCCACGATATCCTTGAGCAGCATGATCAACTGATCGATCTGCGCTTGCGGATACGGATGCCAGAGCCGCCCTTCTGGCGTCTCGGTGTAACCCGGATTGACGATCTCGATGCCGATCGAGCTGCTGTTCAAGTTGGTATACGATTTCCAGTTGCTGACGCCGGCGTGGTAGGCGCGCCGCGTTTCGTCGACCAGCGCGTAGCTGAACGGCTCCACAGTGTCGGTCAGCAGATAGTGGCTGCTGACCTGTTGCCGGCTCAAGATGTTGATCGAGCGCGGCAGATCGCTGACCGTGTAGTGGATCACGATGAATTTCACGCGGCTGCTCTGGCCAACCGCCGTCAAGCTATGGTCGAGACGGGGACCGGTGGCGGCGCAGCCGGTCAGCAGGGCGATCAAGGCCGCGAGGAGCAGGGTTTTCATCGAACGAATCCAGTTTTCTCAAAGAAATCATTCTATCAAACCCGGCCCCTCGAATTGCATCAGAACGTATGCAGCACGCCCGCGTTCAACTTGGTCGCGCTATCCGTACTGGCGTGGGCGTACGAAGTGTAGAGCGTGGTGCGTTTCGACAGATCGTAGGTGTAAGCCAGCGCGGTCTGATGCGCATCGGAATCGGTGACCAGGCGATCATCCTGGCGGATGTAATCGAGGCGCACCTTGCCCACGCCCAGCGGCACGCTGACCCCGATCAGCGCATTTCTTTTGTCGTAAATGGTCGCGCCGGCAGCCTTGGTCTTGTCCACATCGTAAGCGAGGTGCGCCATCGCCGGGCCGAAGTTCCAGGTCGCGCCCACGATCGTGGCCCGGGCGGACCCGGTGCCGGTGGCATCGTTGATCGTGTGCTGGGTCAGCACGCCATTGAACGGGCCGTTGGCATAGCCGAGCACGTAGCCGAGCTGGCGATCGGCCGCAGAATTGCCGGTGACTTCGCCCAGCCCGTACGAGAGCACGACGCTGACGCCGCGCAAGCTGGCCGTATAGTTGACGGCATTGCTGGTGCGCACATCGAGGTCGAACACATTGGCGCCCAGCCAGACGCTGGCATCGCCGGCCATGCCCACTTCGAGCGGATCGATCGCCGCCAGCGCCATGTAGGCCGGTATCCACTGGCGCCCGACCTTGAGCGCGCCAAAATCACCGTTCAAGCCGATGTACGACTGGCGCCCGAAGATCCGGCCGCCCTGGCCGGCGCTGCCGGTATCGCCATTGAAGCCGTTTTCGAGCTTGAACTCGACCGAATAGCCGTTGCCGAGGTCTTCGCTGCCCTTGAAGCCGAGGCGCGAACCGAGCCACTTGCCGCTGTCCAGCGTGACCGTGGTGGCCGTGCTGTCGGAATGGAGCGAGTTGACGCTCATGTCGAGCAAACCGTAGACCGTGACGCTGCTTTGGGCGGCAACCGAGCCCGCAGCAAAGCCCAGCACGGCCAGTACAAGCAGGGATTTTTTCATCAGATGCCGCCCATGCACAGGTACTTGACGACCAGGTAATCATCCATCCCGATGGTCGAGCCTTCGCGCCCCAGGCCCGATTGCTTGACGCCGCCGAATGGTGCGATCTCGTTCGAAATCAGGCCGGTGTTGATGCCGACCATGCCCGACTCCAGCGCTTCGGCGATGCGCCAGATGCGGCCGATGTCGCGCGAATAGAAATAACTGGCCAGGCCGAATTCGGTGTCGTTGGCCATCGCGATCACTTCGTCGTCGGTCTTGAAACGAAACAGCGGCGCCAGCGGGCCGAAGGTTTCTTCTCTGGCCACTTGCATGCTCGACGTCACATCGGCCAGCACGGTCGGCTCGAAGAACGACTGCCCCAGCGCATGGCGCTTGCCGCCGGCGAGCAAACGCGCGCCCTTGGACAGCGCATCGGCGATGTGCTGTTCGACCTTGGCCACTGCCTTGGTATCGATCAGCGGCCCTTGGGTGATGCCCGCTTCGATGCCGTTGCCGACCTTCAGCTTGGCGACCGCCGCGACCAGTTTTTCGGCGAAGGCGTCATACACGCCATCTTGCACGTAGATCCGGTTTGCGCAGACGCAGGTCTGGCCCGCATTGCGGTACTTCGACATCATCGCGCCTTCGACTGCGGCATCGAGATCGGCATCGTCGAACACGATGAAGGGTGCATTGCCGCCCAGTTCCAGCGACAGTTTCTTGATCGTCGGCGCGCTTTGCGCCATCAATTGACGCCCCACTTCGGTCGAACCGGTGAAGGTGATCTTGCGCACGATCGGATTGCTGGTCATTTCGCCGCCGATCGCGCGCGAGGCGCCGGTGATGACGCTGAAAATGCCGGGTGGCACGCCGGCGCGCTCGGCCAGCACGGCCAGCGCCAGCGCCGAAAACGGCGTCGATTCGGCCGGTTTGACGACCATCGGGCAGCCTGCGGCCAGCGCCGGGCCGGCCTTGCGCGTGATCATGGCCGATGGAAAGTTCCACGGCGTGATCGCGGCGCACACGCCTATCGGTTCCTTGGTCACCAGCAGACGGCGATCCGGCCAAGGCGACTCCAGCGTCGCGCCGGAGACGCGCTTGCCTTCTTCGGCAAACCATTCGATGAACGACGCCGCATACAGCACTTCGCCTTTCGCTTCGGAGAGCGGCTTGCCTTGCTCGGCCGTCATCAGCAAACCGAGGTCATCGACATTGGCCAGCATCAGGTCGTTCCACTTGCGCAAGACGCTGCTGCGCTCCTTCGCGCTCTTCTTGCGCCACGCCGGCCAGGCCGCGCTCGCGGCATCGATGGCGCGCCTGGTTTCAGCCGCACCCATCTTCGGCACCGTGCCGATGACGGCGCCGGTAGCAGGATTGGTCACGGCGATGGTCTCGCCATCGTCGGCGTCGCACCACAGTCCGGCGAGGTAAGCTTGTTGGCGCAGCAGCGTAGGATCGTTTAATTGCAGCATGATGTTCTCCTGGGGATAGGTTGAAATTCGTCGAGATTAAAACTTGGCGGCAGCCTTGTTGCGACCGCGCAGCCATTCCAGAACCAGCAACAGGCAGGTGGAAAAAATGATCAAGATCGTCGCCAGCGCGGCAATCGTCGGGCTGATGTTTTCGCGGATCCCGGTAAACATCTGGCGCGGCAGCGTGGTCTGGCTCGGGCCGGCCACGAACAGGGTGACGACGACTTCATCGAACGAGGTTGCAAAGGCGAACAAGGCGCCGGAAATGAGCCCCGGTGCGATCACCGGCAGCGTGATCCGGAAAAAGGTCGTCAACGGGCTCGCGCCCAGGCTCTGGCTGGCCCGCACCAGATTCTGGTTGAACCCTTGCAGCGTGGCCAGCACGGTGGTCACGACGAACGGTGCGCCCAGCGCCGCATGCACCAGGATCAGGCCGATGTAACTGTCGGACAAACCGATCTGGGCAAAGAAAATGTAGACGCCGACCCCGACCACGACCGCCGGCACCACCATCGGCGAAATCAGGATCGCCATCAGCAAGCCCTTGCCGGGAAACTCGGCCTTGTTCAAGCCGATCGCCGCCATCGTGCCCAGTATCGTGGCGATCAAGGTCGCCAGCGGCGCGACGATGAAGCTATTCTTCGCAGCCAGGATCCAGGCGTCCGATTGAAACAGGTTTTCATACCAGCGCAGCGAGTAGCCGGGCATCGGATAGGACAGGAAGGTGCTGTCCGAAAACGAAAGCGGAATGATTACCAGAATAGGCAAGACCAGAAACAGCAGCGCCAGCGCATTGAAGCCGCGCAGAAAAAAGAACCAGATGCGTTCGACCAGCGACACATACGGAGGAAACAGAGGCAGGGAAGTTTTCATCGCAGTTCCGATCACATGCTGACAGTATTGTTGGTGAAACGCCGGTACACGCCATACAGCACCAGGGTTGCGGCGAACAGCAAGGCGCCCAGCGCGCACGCCATGCCCCAGTTCAGCGTCACGTTGATGAAGTAAGCGACGTAATAGCTGACCATTTGTTCGTTCGGGCCGCCCAGCAAGGCCGGCGTGATGTAGTAACCGAGAGCGATGATGAACACCAGCAAGCTGCCGGCGCCGATGCCGGGGAAGGTTTGCGGCACATAGACGCGCCAGAATGCGGCGAACGGATGGCTGCCGAGCGAGATCGCGGCCCGCATGTAGGTCGGCGGTATCGATTTCATCACGCTATACAGGGGCAGGATCATGAAAGGCAGCATGATGTGGGTCATCGAAATATAGACCCCGATGCGGTTGAACAGCAATTCCAGCGGTGCATGGGTGAGGCCGACCGCCATCAGCGCCGAATTGACCAGCCCTTCCGATTGCAGCAGCACGATCCACGACGCGACCCGCACCAGAATCGAGGTCCAGAAGGGAATCAGCACCAGGATCATGAACAGATTCGAACGCCGCTCGGGCATCGTCGAAATCCAGTAAGCCAGCGGATAGCCGATCGCCAGGCAACACAGCGTCGAAATCAGGCTGATCAGAAAGGTGCGGCCGAAGATTTCCTGGTAAGCCGATTCGCCAGCCGGTTTTTTCTCGATCGCGCCCAGACTGTCCTGGCGCAAATCGACCGAGGCCAGCAGGTAATACGGCGAGTAATGCGAGCCATTCTTGGCGATCACGCGCCAGTATTCTGGCTGACCCCAATGGGCATCGAGTTCGATCAGCGCTTTTTTGATGCCAGCTGCGGGGACGGCCTTGCCGTCTTCGTCTTGCAGCGGCATCGCGCGCGTCGTCTTCATGATCACCGAGCGCGCGCCCGGAATTTCGGTATTGATGCGGCGCGCCATCGTGGCGGCGCTGTTTTC
>CANFGA010000227.1 GCA_947446335.1 Oxalobacteraceae bacterium
ATATTCTGGCCCGCTTCGCCAGCGAAAAGGAGCGCGCGCTATCGGTCGGGGCGGCAGCGGACCTGCTCGACATGATGCGCGGCGTGATCAACCAGGGTACCGGCCAGGCGCTGCGCTCGCGGTTCGGCATTCAGGCTGACGTCGCCGGGAAAACCGGCACCACGCAAAACAATACCGACGGCTGGTTCATGCTGATGCACCCGCGTCTGGTGGTCGGCTCCTGGGTTGGCTTCAACGATGCGCGCGTCACCATGCGCAGCAATTACTGGGGCCAGGGCGGGCATAATGCGATCCTGGTGGTCGGCGACTTCTTCCGTAGTGGGCTGGACAGCGGAAAAATCGACGGTCGCGCCCTGTTTGGCGGTGGCCAGCGCGCCGCGCCGCCGGTCAGAAGTGCGGCGCCGTCCGACGATTGGACCCCGCAGGCGGTTCCGCAAGACGAAGGTCCGGCGCCCGACCAGATCAAGCGCAACGAAGCCCAGCTCGATGCCGAGATCTCCGGCGAGTCGTTTTTGAGCGATGATCCAACGCCGCAGTCGCAGCCATACCAGCAGCAATTTCAGCGCCAAGATCAACGCCAGGACCAGCGCCAGGATCAATCTCGTCCCTCCGATTTTCCGTCAGAGTCGCGGCCATAGACCGGGCCAGCTCTGTGACATGTGCGCCATGGTCGCGCTGCCGGTGCACATGAATCGCGTCGCTTGGCGCGCGACTTGTTACTATGTGGTTTTGTAAGCGGCGCGGCAATGCGCCTCTTCGCTTCACCCCGGATCAATTGAAACCCCATTGCAACCATGAAAACCCCAAAAAGAATTGAACCGCTGGTGCAGGAAGGCCTCGTCGACGAGGTCATGCGCCAGTTGATGAGCGGCAAGGAAGCGACCGTGTATGTGGTGCGCTGCGGCGACGATATCCGCTGCGCAAAAGTCTACAAGGAGGCCAGCCAGCGCAGCTTCAAGCAAGCGGCGGTCTATCAGGAGGGGCGCAAGGTCAAGAACAGCCGGCAAGCGCGCGCGATGGAAAAGGGTACCCGCTATGGCCGCAAGATGCAGGAAGAAGTCTGGCAAAACGCCGAAGTCGATGCCCTGTACCGCTTGGCGGCGGCCGGCGTCAAGGTCCCCACGCCCTACATCTGCTTCGAAGGCGTGCTGCTGATGGATCTGGTGACCGACGCGACCGGCAATGCCGCACCGCGTCTGAACGATGTCGAAATGAATGAGGTGATGGCGCTGCAATACCATGCGCAATTGCTGCACCAGGTGGTGCTGATGCTGTGCGCCGGCGTGATCCACGGCGACTTGTCCGAATACAATATTCTGGTTGATGCCGAGGGCCCGGTCATCATCGATCTGCCGCAGGCGGTCGATGCCGCCGGCAATACCAATGCCGGACCGATGCTCGAGCGCGATGTCGATAATTTGCGCATCTATTTCGGCCAGTTTGCGCCAGCCTTGAACACGACCCATTACGGCAAGGAAATCTGGGCGCTGTATGTGGCCGGTTTGCTCACGCCCGAGACGGTGCTGACCGGTTACTTCAAGGAAGACGAGCGCCAGGCCGACGTGGGCAGCGTGCTGCGCGAAATCGAGGATGCACGCCTGGAAGCGGAAGCCCAGCAGCGCTACAAGCAGGAGATGGCGAGCTGAGGTCGAGCCGATTCTCAGTTGAGGATTGGCTGATCGGCGCTATCGAATCGAATTGGCCGGGGCAATGCCGCCCGGCACAAAGGCGGGCATCGTGCCTGCCGCTGCAACAACGACTTGGAGACTGGCATGCCAAAATATCTGATCGAACGTGAAATTCCGGGAGCAGGGGCACTGACGCCGCAAGAATTGAAGGCCATTTCGCAAACCTCTTGCGGCGTGCTCAGCAAGATGGGGCCGCAAATCCAGTGGGTGCAAAGCTACGTGACCGGCGACAAGATCTATTGCGTCTACATCGCGCCCAATGAAGCGATGGTGCGCGAGCATGCCGCGCAGGGCGGCTTTCCTGCGAACCGTGTGTCGGAAGTGATGACGATGATCGATCCGACCAGCGCCGAGTAAAGCCATCGCAAGCCGGGCTGCGGCCCGGCTGTTGCTTCAAGCCCTGCTTCAAGCTTTTCTGCGCCAGCGCAGCAATCCGATGCCATAGGCCGCATAATATCCCGCCAGCAAACCAAAGCTCAACAGCGTCAGCGGACTCTGGCTGAACTCTTGCAACTGCGCCGGCACTGCAGCGCGGCTGTTCATGTACAGTTCCAGGCCGCGATACAGCAGGCGGGCGACGAACAGCATCGTCACCAACAGCCCCAGATGCAGGTTGGGCGTGAAGAACCAGCCCTTTTCAGTGTGCTCGAAACGCGTCAGCTTGATGCCCAGGAGGCCCAGCCATGCGCCCGCGAGCGCGCCGGCGCCCAGGCAAGACAAGGCCAGCATGTCGGTCCTTGTGGCCAGCGCCAATCCCAGCAGCGCCAACGGCAACAGCACGGCCGCGCTCCAATGCCGCAGCAGTTGCGAGCGCGAGCGCCCCATTGCACGCTTGAGCCGCGCATAAATGCGCCATACCAGCAGCGGCATCAATACCAGCAGCGCAATTGTTGTTGCTTCCATCGATTCCTTGTGTTGTCCCCGGATACGTCATCGCTCCCGATTGAACCTGTCCCGTGCGTTAATATTGTATGTCAGAAACCCGCCTTGGCAGCGGCCATCTGTCGAACGCCGGTTGACAGCGTCACGCTATCCACCCACCATGGATGGATCAAAGTTGCCCTGCAATTTACACCGACTCGGCACCATCCATCTTCCAGCAGATCGAATTCATTCATGATTACAAGCACCTCGTTGCCTTCTTCTTCATCCATTGTTTCCCCGGAATCGGCGCCGGCACCGGCTTCCGCTCAGGTCATGCACGGCGCCCAGGGCTATCAATGCCCGCCGGCCGCGCTGCAGGCGATCGTCGATGCCGCCCGCACGCCGTCGATCAGCCTCAGTCCGCAGCGCAACCTGGCCGTGTTGCTGCAAAGCCCGCCCTTGCCGGGGATCGCCGAAGTGGCCCAGCCCGAGCTGAAACTGGCCGGTTTGCGCATCAATCCGCGCACCCGTTCGGCCAGCCGTTTTTCATTCGGCACCGATTTGACTTTGCTCGATCTGACAACGCAGCAAGAAACCGCGGTGAGCGCCTTGCCGCATCCGCTGCGCATCGCCGAGACCCTCTGGTCGCCCGATCAGCGCAGCATTGCCTTCACCCACGTGACCTTGTCTGATGTCGCCGACGATGTTGGCGATACTCTGGACCATGCCGGCGTCCAGCTGTGGGTGATCGATATCGCCAGCGGCGTGGCCAGGCAATTGTCGAACACGCCACTCTCTTGCGTGTTCGGGCGCGGCTTTTCATGGATGCCCGACAGCCAGTCCTTGCTGGTGCACCTGACGCCTAGCGGGCAGGGGCCGGCGCCGCAGCCGAGCGGCATTCCGACCGGGCCGAGTCAGCAAGACAGCGTGCCGGGTGGCGGCGCCCGGCAACTGCGCACCTATCCCGATCTGCTGAAGAACGACGACGACGCCAGGCTGTTCGAGCATTACATCACGCTGCAACTGGCGCAGATCGACTTGTCCGGTTCGGTGCGCCTGATCGGCGCGCCGGGCCAGTTTGCGCGCGTGGTGCTGGCGCCGGGCGGGCGTCATTTGCTCACGCTGAGCCTGATGCGCCCGTATTCCTACATCGTGCCCGCATCGAGCTTCGGCAAATGCATCGAGGTGCGCGATCTCGAGGGCGTAGTGCTGCACACGGTCGTCACGCGGGCACTGGAGGAGGGGTTGCCACAAGGTAATGATGCAGTCTCGCCCGGCGTGCGCGAAGTCAGTTGGCGCGTCGATGCGCCCGCCACGCTGCTGTGGGCCGAGGCGCAGGATGAGGGCGATCCGGCCCGCGCTTGCCCGGATGATATCCGCGACATCGTCTATCTGCATGCGGCGCCATTTTCCGAGCCGCCGCAAGTGCTGGCCCGGCTCACTGCGCGCTATTCCGGCTTGTCATGGGGCACGGGCGAAGTCGCGTTGATCAGCGAATACTGGTACAAGACGCGTTCGGTGCGGCGCTGGCGCATTGCGCCCGATCACCCTTCGAGGGCGCCCGAGTTGATCTATGCAGGATCGTCGGAAGACCGCTACAACAGCCCGGGCACACCGGTGGTCCAGGCTGACAGCGCTGGCTTGCCGCGCCTGTTGCTCAGCGCGGATCTGGATATCTTGCTCGATGGCGCAGGCGCCACTGTCGAGGGCGACCGTCCCTTCATCGACCGGTTCAATCTGGTCACGAAGCAGAAAGAGCGACTGTTCCAGAGCGCCGCGCCGTATTATGAAAACGTGATCGCCGTGCTCAGCGACGATGGCAGCCGGCTGCTCACGACGCGCGAAGCGCCGGGCGAGCGGCCCAACCTGTATCTGCGCGATTTGAACTTGCCGGCGGATCAGCAATTGACCGCCTTGACGCATTTTCCGCATCCGCTGCCGCAATTGAAGGAGGTGCAAAAGGAGCAGATCCGTTACCAGCGCTTCGATGGCGTGGACCTGACCGCAACCTTGCTGTTGCCACCCGATTACGACGCCGTGCGCGACGGCCCACTGCCGATGCTGATGTGGGCCTATCCGCAGGAATTCAAATCAGCCAGCGCGGCCAGTCAGACCACCGGCTCGCCTTACCAATTCAATGCGATCAGTTACTGGGGCCCGGCGGCTTTTCTGGCGATGGGTTATGCGGTGCTCGACAATCCGTCGTTTCCGATCGTGGGCAGCGGCGACGACGAACCCAACGATACCTATCTGGCGCAACTGGTGGCCGATGCAGAAGCTGCGGTCGATGAAGTGGTGCGGCGCGGCGTCGCCGAGCGGCACCGGATCGCGATCGGAGGCCATTCGTATGGCGCTTTCATGACCGGCAACTTGCTGGCGCACACACGTCTGTTTCGCGCCGGCATTGCGCGCAGTGGCGCCTACAACCGCACGTTGACGCCGTTCGGCTTCCAGTCGGAAGAGCGCCCGTTCTGGCAGGCGCCCGAGGTCTATCAGGCGATGTCGCCGTTCAACAGCGCCGACAAGATCAAGGATGCGATGCTGCTGATCCACGGCGAACAGGACAACAATCCCGGCACCTTCCCGATCCAGAGCGAGCGCATGTTCCAGGCCATCAAAGGACTGGGCGGCACCGCGCGCTTGGTGATGCTGCCCAATGAAAGCCACGCCTACCGCGCCCGCGAATCGATCATGCACATGCTGTATGAAACCAACCGCTGGCTCGACAAGTACGTCAAGCACGCGCAGCCATGAAACCTGGGCGTACAATAACTGATCCACCATAGACCGGGAGTTGGCCATGAATTCATCCCCCCATTGCATGCCGCTGCATGCCCACCGCGCACCCGACCCGGAGCCGGTCGGCGAGCCGCCGGAACCGCAGCCGCATCCGTACCCGGCGCACCCGGTGCCGCAGGATGATCCGGTGCCAGATCACAATCCGAGCTAGTCGAAGGCCCAAGTGTAAAGCACGTCGAATGCGCTGTTGGCGCCGGTCTGGAATTGCAGCGAAATGCGCTCGTTGAGCTTGTAGCGCAGCTTGACCAGGCTGGACGCGGTGCCCACTCCTTGCTCAAAACTCACGAAGGCGCGCCGCGACAAGCGCTTGCCGACCGTCACGACCGTGGTTTCCACTCCGGCCGCGGTGCCGCTGGCCTGTGCCAGTCCGACTTCGTCCAGCCCCAGC
>CANFGA010000228.1 GCA_947446335.1 Oxalobacteraceae bacterium
ACATTATAAAAAACAGGCCCAGGCCGGCTTCACGCTGATCGAATTGATGATCGTCGTTGCGATCATCGGGATACTGGCAACACTAGCCATTCCCGCCTATCAGGATTACATCGCGCGCGCGCAGATGAGCGAGGCGCTGGTACTGACCGATGGGTTGAAGACGCCCGTTTCCGAGGCGCTGGCACAAAACGGTGTTTGTCCTCAAAACGTTACAAACGGCATCGCCGCAGCTTTAGATATCAAAGGCGCTTATGTAATCAGCGTTACAGCCGACGGCCCAGCTAATGCTACGGCAACAGGCGACTGCACGATCGTCGCAAAAATGCAGCCAGTCGGCAGTGTATCGAGTAGCCTCGCAGGCAAGATTCTGACGCTGACGCTGACGGCTGGCGCCAGCTCGAATACCTGGGTATGCACATCAAACGTGGCGCAAAAATACCTGCCGAAGGCTTGCACCACCGTCTGATTACAACCTTGCCCAAGCAACTGGCCCGGAACCGGCTTTTGATGCGACCCGGGCTGAACCAGGCAGACCCGCAACATCCCGGAAAGCGCAACATGAATCGACCCCATGGTCCCAAGAGCGGTTTCAGCCTGATCGAGCTGATGGTCGCCGTTGCGATCATGGCGATCGTCGCATCCCTTGCGCTGCCGGCCTATGCTCAATACCTGGTCAGGTCCAACCGCGTCGCGGCGCAAGCGCATTTGCTCGATCTGGCCTTGGGCCAGCAGCAATACCGGGCCGACAGCCGGGCCTATGCGGCGACGCTGTCCGAACTGGGGATCGCCACGCCGGCGGCAGTGGCCAGCCGTTACGCGATCGCTTTGCTGATCGATGCCGGCCCGCCTGCCGTCTTCACCATCACCGCGACCCCGATCGCCGGCAGCTTGCAACAGGGCGATGCCATATTGACCATCGACAACGCAGGCACCAGGACCCCGGCCGCGCTATGGTGATGACGATGAAAAAACCAGGCGGCCACACGCTGCCCGAACTGATGGTGGCCCTGTGCATCATGGCGATCCTCGCTGCAGTGGCCATTCCTTCTTTTGTCGGCACCATCGCAACCCAGCGCAGCAACAGTGCGGCCAATGACGTGTACGCGGCATTGACGCGCACGCGCAGTGAAGCGATCAAGCGCAACGTCGAGGCCACGCTGCGGCCCAACACGGTGGCGCTGTGGCAATTCGGCTGGAGCATGCCGAACCCGGGCAACGCAGCGCAAAAACTCGATGATCACGCTGCCATACCGAGCGCCACGATCGCCGGTCCGGACAGCGTCGTGTATCTGCCCAATGGCAGAATCAAGGGCAACAGCGCGCTAGGTTTCAACATTGTGGTGGCAGGCGCGCAGCGCTGTGTACTGATCGATTTGAGCGGGCGGCCTTATCAAAAATCATCGGCTTGCTGACCAGATGACGCCGCTTTGCACCCGGCATCGGCAACCTTGTCAACCAATGCGCCGACCACTGCGCCGGCAACGCGGCAGCACGCTGCTCGAAGTGCTGATCACGATGATCGTGCTCGCTTTCGGCTTGCTCGGCATCGCGGCCTTCCAGGTCAAGGCGCAGGCAGGAGCGAGCGAGTCATATCAGCGCGCGCAAGCGAGCGTGCTGCTCGAAGACATGCATGCGCGCATCGAAGGCAATGCGCCGCATGCGAGCGCCTATGTGCTGGACTATCCGCTGGGCAGCGCTGCAACAATTGCAGACTGCAGCGCCCTCGCTCCCGGCGCGGCGCTCGACCTGTGTCAATGGGGCAATGCATTGAAAGGCGCGGCCGAATCGAAGGGCGGCGCCAGCGTCGGCGCGATGGCTGGCGCGCGCGGTTGCATCACGCAGATCCAGGCGCCCGACCCGGCCAGCGGCGTGTGCCGGCCGGGCATCTACCTGATATCGGTCGCCTGGCAAGGCTGGCACAAGACCCGGTCATCAGCGCTCGCTTGCGGGCGCAATCTGTATGGCGATGACGGCAACCGGCGCGCGATTGCGCTGCGCGTCGCGATCGGCTTGCCATCGTGCTCGTAGAGAGGATATCGATGCCACGCTTGTGCTGCCAGCAGACACGGCAACGCGGCTTTTCGCTGGCCGAACTGATGATAGCGATGACGATCGGCCTCTTGATCTTCGCCGGCATGACGACGCTGCTGGTCAACAATTCCAGAGCCCAGAGCGAGACCGAGAAAGCCAACCGGCAAGTCGAAAATGGTCGCTACGCACTCCAATTGCTGAGCGCCGACTTGCGCAACGCCGGCTATTATGGCGAGTTCGATCCCAGCGTGTTGCCGCTGCCCACTGCACTGCCCGATCCTTGCGCAACCACGCTGGTCGAGCTGAAGGCGGCGCTGCCGCTGCATGTGCAAGGCGAGGATGGCGGCAGCCTGGCGTGTCTGCAGGATCTGCGCAGCGGCACCGATATCGTTGTCGTGCGCCACGCCGCAACTTGCGTGCTGGGCAGCGCCGGCTGCGATGGCATCGGCGCCGCCGGCCCCTATTTCCAGGCTTCGCTGTGCAACAATGCAAGCGAACTCGGGTCCGGCAGCGTGGATGACTTCTATAAGCTGGCGAACGACGCGACCGGATTGACGCGGCACCGGCGCGATTGCAGCGCACTCGCCGGCAGCGGCACGCCGGCCGCGCTGCGCCGCCTGGAAACCCATCTCTATTTCATCGCCAATAACGATCTCGACGGCGATGGGATCCCGACGCTGAAACGCGCCCAATTGCTCGCCAGCGGCGATCGCATCAAAGTCATTATCATGCCGCTGGTGGCAGGCATCGAGAACATGCAAGTCGAGTACGGAATGGACCTCGATGGCGACGGCGTCCAGGATGTGATCACGCCAGCGCCAGCAACCCACGATGGATGCGCGCTTGCGGCATGCGCAGTGGCCAACTGGCACAGCGTGGTGTCGGTCAAGCTGAGCCTGCTTGCCCGCAACACCGAACGCTCCAGCGGCTACAGCGCCAGCACCTCGTATGTGCTGGGGTCAACCGTCGATGGCAGCGCCAACACGATTGCCGCCAGCGGCGACCATTACCGGCGCCATGTCTTTCAGGCGGTGGTGGCCTTGTCCAATCCGGCTGGCCGGAGCATGCCGTGATCGCGCGCCAAACTCGACAGCGCGGCATCACGCTGATCGTGGCCTTGATCATGCTCGCATTGCTGACGCTGCTGGCGCTGACCAGCTTCAATCTGGGCCGGGCCAACATGGACATCATCAGCAACATGCAGCAGCGCGATGAAGCCATTGCCGCAGCCAGGGAAGTGATCGAAGAAACCGTCAGCAGCACCCGTTTCATCACCAGTCCAAGCGATGCCATCGGCCAGCCCTGCAATGGCAACAGCAACACCCGCTGCATCGACACCAATGGCGACGGCGTCGCGGACATCACCGTGCTCCTGAATCCAGCCCCGAACTGCGTCAAGGCCCAGAGCATCAAGGTCAGCGCGCTCGATGCCAGCCGCGCTGACGATGCCGGATGCAGCCTCGGCGTGGCCCAGAATTTTGGTGTCAGCGGTGCCGTGACCGGCGATTCGCTGTGCGCCGACAGCCTGTGGGAAATCCATGCCACGGCCACCGATGCCGTCAGCGCAGCCACTGTCGAGGTCACGCAAGGGATCTCGGTACGGGTCGCGAACGACGATATCGCGACCAGCTGTCCGTGATGCACTTTGACATTTTTTCGTGATTGCATTGTCGATCAACTCCAAAGGATGTCTGCATGAAACGCACCACCGGCTTCAATCTGCGCTGCTGCTTGGCAAGCGTCGCGCTTGGCATGGCCATGCCAAGCGCGACAGCCGACGATATCGACATTTTCACCGGCGCCTCTGCCGGCAGCGCAGTCAATCCACGCATCCTGATCGTCGTCGACAACACGTCGAACTGGGCGCGCCAGAGCCAGCAATGGCCCGGTGGCTTGACCCAGGGCCAGGCAGAAATGCAGGCAATCCAGACCGTGATTGCCGGCATGAACGACAGCATCGACGTGGGCTTGATGGAGTTCGTCACCGGCGGCAATGCCAGTACCGATGGCGGCTACCTGCGTTTCGCCATCAAACCGATGAACGCGACCAACAAGGCCAGCCTCGGCAGCGCGCTGACGGCAATCTACAACAACATCACTTCTTCCAGCGAAAAAAGAAATTCCAATACCGCGTACGGGAATCTGATGTACGACGCCTACAATTACTATGCCGGTGCCATGTCGACGTCGCCCTCGGCCATCGTTGCCGGCAGCGCCGACCCGGCGGCTTACGCCAACAGCGCGGGCCAGTTCAATGCGCCTATCGATCAAAAGAGCACCTGCGCCAAGAACTTCGTCGTTTTCATCGGCAATGCCGATTCCAGCGGACCGACGCCCGATGGCGCCGCCAATACGGCTGCGCTGGCAGCGCTGGGCGGCGTGACGACGCAACTGGGCTTGCCCAATTTCGCGATCTCGAATGCGACCACCAACACCAGTCTGGGCAACACGTCGCAGTGCTACGCCAGCGGCACGGCAGCCGGTGCAGGACTGGCCGGCTATGCGCCGGCCTGCGCCAGTTATACGCAAGGGTGCACGATAGGCAATGCAACGACCAACACCAGCCCGATCGCCTGCGCTGCCGGCAGCTTCAGTTATTCGGTGACGCGCAGGCTTTTCAGCTCAAGCACCAGCACCACATCAAGCCCGACATCAGGCCCAGCGGTGCTCAGCAGTGCGCCCACCAGTGCCACTTATGCAAGCGCTGGCGCCGTCAATGCAGCCGACCACGGCACATTGACCTGCCCCGGACCGACCACCAGCGGCGCCAGCACGACCACCTACAGCTGCACGTATGCCACCGGCGCCATCGTCAACGCCATTGTCAACAGCACGGCCTCGACCAGCCTGTGCTACCGCGCAGTGAGCGGCGGCACCGGCAGCACCTATTGGAGCAACACCACCGATCACGCGGGCTTGACTTGCCCTGCCGGCGACACCTGCACCTACTCGGGAGCGAACGGCAGCAGCGACAATTGCAGCGGCAACGGCAATAGCAACAACACCATCCATGTTCTGGTCACCCAGACGGCGACCCCAACGCTGAACCGCTACACGGCCATCCAGAGCGCCACGCCGAGCACGGTCACCACGACGACGACACCGGCGACGACATCAAGCACCGTGCTTGGCGCCACCGCACAATGCCATGCAGCGATGCCGACATCCACCGATGACTATCCCGGCCAATGCAGCGGCATCAATGTCAGTTGCAGTTACGGCTCGCCATCGGCGACGCTGGCCAGTTGCCCTGCAGGCAGCAGCGTCTATGACGTGATCGGCACCAATACCATCCTCACCGATACGGCCACCGGCAGCAGCAGCCTTGACACGGGCCCCAGAAATGCCGACGAATGGGCCCGCTTCATGCACGACAAGGGGGTGCCGGTGACCGGCAGCAGCATCAAGCCATCGGTCAGCACTTATACGATCGATGTCTACAATGCCCAGCCCAACGCAACCCAGACGGCGTTGCTGATGAGCATGGCCAAGGCCGGTGGCGGCAAATATTTTGCAGCCAGGAGCGGGCAAGCGATCGTCGATGCACTCAAACAAATCGTCATCGAAATCCAGGCGGTCAACAGCAGCTTTGCCTCGACCAGTTTGCCGGTGAATGCGACCAATCGCTCGCAAAACGAGAACCAGGTATTCATCGGCATGTTCCGTCCTGATCCGGATGCCAAACAGCGCTGGTTTGGCAATGT